>NZ_JBEZEH010000026.1:0-45872 GCF_040648775.1 Micromonospora sp. NPDC049089 | reverse complement strand
CGGTGTCACCCGTCCAGATTTAATCTGGGGCCCGTGTCGTGGTGCGGAACCGTACAAAACCCCCCCCTTCCGGGGGCGGCGCCGGGGCGGTCGGTGGTACGCGGAGCGCCAGGGCCCCGGTCCCCACCGCGTACCCCTAGGAGTTGTAGGCCTGCGCGGTCACCGTGACCTGGCGGGCGAGGCCCGACCGGGCCGGCCAGGAGATCCGCACCTCACGGGTCTCCCCCGGCAGGAGCCAGAAGTAGTTGTCGTCGTAGCGGGCCGGCAGGACCCGCTCACCGCTCCTGTCGCGCACGGCGAGCCGCACCAGGGCGGCGACCGTACGACCCTGGTTGCGGACCGTCGTGGTGACGGTGTTGCGCCCGTCCACGACGCGTACGGTGCTCGACGACGTCGACAGGCGGGTGCTCGGCAGGTCGTTGAGCGCCCGCAACTGCTCGGCCTTGTCGTAGCGCCAGTAGGTGTTCTCCGCGAGCAGCCGGTCCCGGCTGTCCCGCAGCTCCAGTCGCACCAGGTGCAGCCCGCCGCCGTTCGGCGCGGCGAGCGCGAAGGCCGCTGTGGTGTCCGAGCGGGCCACGTCCACCCGCTGACGTTGGGGCGAACCCAACGAACGGCCGCCCAGGTCGTAGCGTCGGGCGCTCACCGTGACCCCGCTCAGCGGGGCGGCGGTGTGGTTGACCACCCGGACCTGCCAGGTGCCCGGGTCGGCCTGGACGTGCACCGGCTCGCACCCCTTGCGGGCGCCGTAGTAGGCGCCGTTCACGTCGAGGTCGTAGTCGTAGGTCTGCCAGACCGTGCTGTGCCACGCCGGGTGCGACATCCACAGCAGCAGACCGGTGGCGTCCTGCCACAGGTTGGCGTTCCACGCCTCGAACATGGCGCGGTGGCTCTCGTAGTTGACGAACTGCGCCCGGGTGGCGAACTCGTCGAGCGAGGCGGACTCACCGAGCCGCGCGTCGATCGCCGCCTGGTACGTGCCGACACGCTGGTTACCGATGGTCGACCAGTCGTGGTAGTTCCACACCTCGCCGATCGGCCACTCCGGCGCGTCCCCGACGAGGTTGCGCATGCTCTCGACCACCGACACCACCGGCATGCCGATCTCGGTGTGGAAGCCGAACGAGTCCGCCTCGTAGATCGTCTTGTCGGTGTATGTCGTCGGGTCGACCCAGCCGTACGGCCCACGCCCGCTCACGATGCCGCTGGCGGAGTTGGGGATGTAGAGGATCTCGGGGTGCTCGGTGGCGACGGCCTGCTTGAGCCCGGCGTCGACGATCGGCGGCGGGTCTCCCTCGTTCGCGCCACACCAGACGACGATGCTCGGGTGGTGGCGGAACCGCCGAATGGTGTCGGCGGCGATGTCCACGTAGCCGGGCGGGTTGGGCAGGAACCCGCCCGCCTGCCAGAAGTCGTTCCACACCAGGATGCCCTGCTCGTCGCAGGCCTGGTACAGCTCCTCACGGTTGCTGCTGCCGAGCCAGTTGCGGATCATCGTGAAGTTCATGTCGCGGTGCATCTCGACCGTGTCGGCCAGCCGGTCGGGCAGCACCCGCCGCAACAGTTCGTCCCAGCCCCAGTTGCCGCCCCGGGCGAACACCGGCACGCCGTTCACCGTGATCTTCAGCTCGGTGATCTTGTTGCTGACCGCCTTGACGTCGGTCCAGCGCTGCCCGTCGTCGGAGACCTGGATGACGAAGTCGCGGGCGTACGCCTGCTCCCAGACGATGGTGACCTGGTCGAAGGTGACCGGAGCGCCGAGGTCGACCTGGATCCACTGGTTGTCCTCGAACTGTGACGACCAGCGGGTCCGGGGGTTGCCGTCGACGGCCCGGTCCGGGCCGTTGGAGTCGCCGTCGGACGACGACGCGGTGGCGGTCCGGCGCAGCGCCAGGTCGACGTCCGGCTCGGCCTGCCGCTGCACCGACAGCGCCCACATGGACACGCCCCACGAGGTGACCCGCGCGCCGGTCTGGATGCGCAGGTGCTGCGCGGTCTGGCTGGCGAACGTCTCGACCTGGGTGGCGCGGCTGCCCAGCGGGGTGTCGTTGCTGACCGACGTCACGTCGCTCCAGGCGTCCCCGTCGGAGGAGACCTGGACGCGGTAGTCCAGTGCGTACGCCTGCTCCCACACGATGGTGACCCGGTCGAAGTCGACCGCCGCGCCGAGGTCGACCTGGATCCACTGGTCGTCCTCGGCCTGCGAGGCCCAGCGGGTCGCCGCGTCGCCGTCGACGGCCTTGCCGGGACCGTTGCCGTCGTTCTCCGAGGACGACGCGCTGGTGTCGCGGCGCAGGGCGAGATCCGGGCCGGTGCCGTCGGCCACCGACAGCGAGAACATCGAGATGCCCCAGCCGGTGGCGCGCTGGCCGGCCTGGATACGCACGTGCCGAGCGTGCTGCCGGTCGAACGTGACCGTCTGGGTCGCCGCGCCGTCGACGAAGTCCAGGGCGGGCTTGCCGGGCGGCGAGATGACGATCGGCTGGTGCCAGTCGTAGGCGAATTCGCGGACACCGAAGCGGAGCGCACGTCGGTCGCTGACCGAGCGCTTTACGGTGGCGGTGAGCGTGAGGTCGTACAGGTGGGGGTCGCCGTAGCCGTTGGGCCACCAGAGTCGGGGCTTGTGCAGCCGCAGCGCGCGGAAGCGCTCCGGCGCGAAGGTGACTGTGGTGCTCCCGCCGGCGGGGACGGTCACCGTGGACTCGACGCGTACCTTGTCGAACTCGGCGCGGACGGTGACGGTGGTGGCGCTGGTCGCCGCGTTGCGGACCGGCACCCGGATGGTGACCTCGGCGGTGTCGGTCTTCGGCAGGCCCGGCAGTGTGGTCTGCACGTGCGGGTCACCGATGACCACCGCACCGGTGCTGCGCAGGCGGACGTGGTCCCAGAGGCCGGTGACCCGGTCGCGCACGGCCGGCATCCAGTCCCACCCGGACACCGCCAGGTAGGTCGGCGCGTCAAGGTAGTGGTGGGCCGACTGGAGGAAGGTGCGACCGTCGGGGCCCTTGTCGCCGGGGGTGCCCGCGTGCGGCATCGGGGTTACCCGGACGGCGAGGACGTGCTCGCCACGGTGACCGGCCAACGCGTCGGTGATGTCGAAGGCGGCCCGCGCGAACGGGTGCTTGACGCTGCCGACCTGGACGCCGTTGACCCAGGCGGTCGCCTCGTGGTTGATCCCGTCGAACTCCAGCCAGATCCGTCGGCCGGCCGAGGTGTCCAGGTCGCGCGGCAGCCGCAGCGCGCGCCGGTACCACCACGTATGCCTGGACAGCGCCTCCGGGATGCGCATGTTGTTGAAGCCAGCCACCGGGTCGGGCAGGTGGCCCTGCTCGACCAGGGTGCCCAGCACGGTGCCGGGCACCGTCGCCGGCAGCCAGGACCGGACGTCCACGCCGACGCGGGAGAGCTCAGCGCCGTCGGCGGTGCCGGCGAAGTCGTCCATCGTCAACGACCAGCCCGACTCCAACGGCACCGTGCCGTCGGCGGCGACCGTCAGTTCGGGTGCCGGGCCGGTGTTGCCGCCCTCCCAACTGGTCCAGCCCTCGGCCTTCGGCCGGCCGGCCAGCGGTACGCCGTAGACCTGGAAGCCGTTGAGGCCCACCGGGTTGCTGTTCGAGCGCTTCGTGGCGGTCATCCGGATCCACCTGGCGGTGACCGGCTCGGACAGCTTGATGGTCTGCGCGCCGCCCCGGCCCTCGCTGGTCTCGTACACCGACCGCCAGGCACGGCCGTCGGTGGAGACCTCGATCCGGTACGCGGTCGCGGCGCTGGAGAGGATCTCGTCGCCGTCGGTGTCGGTGTAGTTGCCGTCGAACGGCCCGTCGTCGAGCGTGGCCTCGAAGACCAGGGAGACTGCCTCGATCTGGCACAGCGCCTGGAGGTCCACCGAGATCCATTGTGGATCGCCGCTGGCGGCGCGCCATCCACTCCCCCGGACGCCGACCTGCGGCAGGCCGTCCACCGCGAAGGTGGCCGGCGTCGGCGCGTAGTCGGTCGAGGAGACCGCCACCGGGCGGTAGCGGGCCAGGTCGGTGGCGGCGGGGGTGGCGGTCGGCGGCGGCACGGCGGCGGCGGACGCGGGGGCGTTCGGGAGGGCCGCGGTCACCCCGACCGACGCCAACAGCGTCGCGCCGGCGGAGAGGAAGGTACGCCGGGAAATCGGCGATGGCTCGGACATCTTGCCTCCAGACATGACAACGTTGTCAGATGGCGAGGGGGTCTGTGACAACGTTGTCAGATGGTGGCCCGTTGTTTCCCCGGAGTCAAGGGTCCGAGTCGATCGTGATTCCCGAACACGTTCCGCAGCTGTTCCAGTTCGGACATCGACAGGCGGCTGCTGACCCTCCTGGTGGTCGGAATCGGCCAGGCGTCGCGTCCGGTCTCGTCAACGTCGCCCCCACAACTCGGCACGGGGGGTGCGGGCTATATGGGCGCTGCCTTTGGAGCTGATGCCGCAAACGATTCAGATCCTGGGTGCCACGGTGATGCCGCAAACGATCAGACCCCTGGGTGCCACGGTGATGCCACAAACGATTCAGCTCCAAAGGCGCCGACCAACACCTCTCCACCCCGCGACGCGGAGGCGGATCGGAGGTCACGGCGGCAGCGCGCCCGACCTACTACTTCATGGGCAAGGACAACATCGTCGGTCAGCTCGCCGGGCCGGTCTCCCGGCGGCCGGGGTCCCGCGGGTGGTACTCGGGGCGGAGCTTCGCGCTCGCGAACGCCGACTTCACCGCCGCCGAGAGCGCGGCCATGTCGTACGCGCCGTGGTGCCGCCGGCCGTTGATGAAGAAGGTCGGGGTGCCGGTGACACCGCTGAGATCGGCCGAGTCGACGTCCTCGGCGATCCGGTCCACGCCCATCCGCTTCACCATGTGCTCCCGGAACCCGTCCAGGTCCAGGCCGAGCTGTTCGGCGTAACCGAGCACGTCGGAGGGGTCGAGAGCGTCCTGGTGATCGAGCAGCAGGTCGTGCATCTCCCAGAACGCGCCCTGCTCCCCCGCCGCCTCGGCGGCCTCGGCAGCGAGTTGGGCATGCGGGTGGACGTCCGTGAGCGGCAGGTGCCGCCAGACGTACCGGACGTTGGCGAAGTCCGCCAACAGCTCCCGGACCACCGGCTCGGCCTGCCCGCAGTAGGGGCATTCGAAGTCGCCGTACTCCACCACAGTCACCGGCGCGTCGAGCGCCCCCCGCATGTAGTCACGGTCCGCATCGACCGGCAGCATCAGGTCGATGATCCCCTCGGTGACGCCCAGCAGCGCGCGGGTCCGCCGCGCCGGCGAGAGTCGACCGACGGACCGGAACACCAGCCAGGTGACGACTGACGCGCCGAGCGTCGCCACGAGGATGCCGAACTTCGCCTCGTCCAGGGCCGGGCCGCTCAGGGCATGGGTGGCGATCAGGAGGGCGACGGTGAAACCGATGCCGGAGATCGTGCCGACCCCCGCGACCGCGGCCCAACCGACGGGTGGTCGGAACCGGTTACCGCTGAGCCGGGTCACCAACCACGCGGTGGTCACGATCCCGGCCGGCTTGCCGACGACGTACGCGACCACGACCCCCAGCGTGACAGGGGAGGTCACCGCCCTGGCCAGCAGGTCGCCGTCGATCACGATGCCGGCGTTGGCGAGCGCGAACAGTGGCACCACCAGGTAGCTCGCCAACGGGTGGTAGAGCGTCTGCAACCGCTCGTTGGGCGACAGCGCCGAGATGAGCCCGGCCCGGGCCATCCGGGCCAGTTGCGGGGTGGGCTGTTCCCGAAAAAGGCGGAACTGGTCGCTGGCCCGCTGCAGGTCGCCGCGGCCGGGATCGTAGGCGTAGGTCAACAGCCCCATCACCAGGCCCACCGCGACCGGGTCGACACCGGACATCGAGACGGCGAGCCAGGCCGCCACCCCGAGCAGCGCGTAGACCGGCCCGAACCGCACCCCGCAGCCCCGGACGAGCAGCACCACGCCGAAGATCGCCGCGGCGACGACCAGCGCCGTCAGCGAGGGGTGATGCGGGTACGCGATGGCCAGCACCGCGATCGCCACCAGATCGTCGACGACGGAGACGGTCAGCAGGAAACCCCGCAGCCGTTCCGAGAAGCGTGGCCCGAAGACAGCGAGGGCGCCGAGCGCGAGCGCCGTGTCGGTGGCCATCACCGCACCCCAGCCCGCCGCGGTGGTGTGCCCGGCGTTGATGGCGAGGTAGATGGCGATCGGCACGAGCATGCCGCCGACCCCGGCCAGCATCGGCAACGCCAGGCGACGCCGTTCCCGCAGCTCACCGATGTCGAACTCACGGCGCAACTCCAGCCCCGCGACCAGGAAGAAGAACGTCATCAGGCCGCTGTTGATCCAGGTACGCACGTCATGCGCCACCTGCCAGTCGCCGAGCCGGACCGAGAAGGGGGTGCTCCAGACCGACTCGTACGACGATGCGCTGAGGTTCGCCCAGACGAGAGCCGCCACCGCGGCGATCAGCACCACCCGCGCGCCGCCGGTCTCGGTACGCAGGAACGAGCGCAGCGGAGCGTCGAACCGCCGGTCCCAGATGGTTCGGGCGGACCACCCGCGCTGCGTGTTGTCGCTCGTCACGCAAACAATCTTCGTCGCCCTGGACCGTCACGTGGTCCGGATTGCCACTCCTCCCCCGCGAACACGTCTCCTTGGCGGCACCCCCCTGCCGCGTCGATCTTGCAGTTTCGGTCGTCGAGATGCGGGTTTCTGCGTCATATGTCGCGCCAGAAACTGCAAGATCGCGCCCCTACTTGGTCGATCATGGAGTTGTGGTGCCTGATTTAGCGCCGTACCGGGCGCTTTGTTACCCACCACAAGTCCATGATCGACGGGGCGGGCGCGGCTTGACGGGCCGTTTGCTTCGCCTAGCGAAACTCCTTGGCGTTCGATCCTGTGGGCATGCACGCAGTGCGACTGATTGGTAGCGTGCCGGTGATGTTGCCGGTTGTCGCCGGCAGCGGTCCCCTGGGGAGGGTCGACGTGTGGGCGGACGACGCTGCGCTCGACGCGGCGGAGCGCCGGCTCGACGAGTGGGAGACGTCGCTCGCCGAGCGGGCGACACGGGCCAAGACCCTGTCGGCGACGATGCGGGGTCTGACCGGCACCGCCCACAACACCGACCGGACTGTCGACGTCACGGTCGACTCAGCCGGCCTGCTGATCGACCTACGGCTCGACGAACGCGTCCGGCAACAACCCGCGGCGCACACCGCTCGGCAGATCCTGGAGACCACCGCTGCCGCGCGCGCCGACCTGCTTCGACAGGTCAGCGTCGCAGCCACGGAAGCATTTGGCGGCGACGCGAGCGCCCAGGCCATCATCGACTCGTACCGGAGCCGGCTCCTCCCCGACCAGGGATCGAACGATGCCCGCCGGTGACGGCATCCAGGTCGACCCGGACGACCTGACCGCCCACGCGGCCCACCTGGACCGCTGCGCCAGCAGCCTCGACACCGCCCAGCAGGCAGGCCAGCGCGTCCGATTGGGCACCGACGCCTACGGGCAACTCTGCGCGGTGATGCCGGTGCTGCTCGACGGCCTCCAGCGCACCCTGGTAGACAGCATCGGCGCCGCCGCCGCATCGGTACGGGACACCGCCGGCAAGCTGCGGGTCGGAGCCGACCGCTACCGACGCTCCGACGCCCACGCCAAGCAGTTACTCGACGGGGTGCGGCGACACAGGTGACGTCGAACCCGCTCGTCGCCACTGCTGCGGACACCCCACCCAGCGCCTGGGCGGGCGTGTGGATCTGCGAGGACATCGAACTCATCGCCCAGGGCGTCCGCACCGGCAGTTGGATCGACGGCAGCCTCGGCGTCGTGAGCGCCGGCCTGGACGCCCTCGCCCTCGTCTCCGACCCGGTCGGCGCCCTGCTCCAGTACGGGATCGCCTGGCTCATCGAACACGTCAAGCCACTCAGCGAGGCGCTGGACTGGCTCGCCGGCGACCCGGCGCAGATCACCGCACACGCGCAAACCTGGCGCAACGTCGCCGGGTCACTCCGCGACGACGCCGCCGAACTGGCACGCGCCGTGCGCACCGACGTCGCCGGCTGGGGCGGCAGCGCCGGCCCCGCCTACCGGGCCTGGACAGCCGAACAGCACCAGGCCATCACCGGCCTCGCCCAGGGCGCCGACACCATGGCCGCGATCACCGAAGGGGCCGCCGGCCTGGTGGCCGCCGTCCGACTCCTCGTCCGCGACGCCATCGCCGCCTGCGTGTCCCGCATCATCGTGTACGCGGGCGAACTCCTCATCACCGGCGGACTGGCCGCGCCGCTGGTCGTGGAGCAGGTCACGACGTTGGTGGCGTCGTGGGGCGCGCGGATAGCGCGGTTGTTGCGCGGGTTGCTGGCCAGCCTGCGGCGGCTGATTCCGGAGATGCGTCGGCTCGGCGACCTCATCGAGAAACTCAAGCAGGCACTTGGGCGACTCCGGCATGCCGGGGCAGACCCGGGTAGCCTCAGTCGGGTTCGCGGTCGCGGAGCTGGTCCCCGAGTGCCGATGAGGATAGAGGCAGTGACGACCCTCGCCGCGAAGTACGGGATTGATATCTCCGACATCCGGCTCACCATCAACAATCGGGTTTCTGGTGTGTGCGGACTGACGAAGCCTGACGAGTCGGTCATGCTCTGTCGAGAAGCCTTCCGGAGCGAGGAGGACTTAGCCCGTACGCTCGAGCATGAGCGGTTCCATGTCGCCGAGCTTCGCCAGGGGCGCCCGTACCCTGCCACCCGTCATGAAATCGACGCATTCGAGGATCGGGCCTACGCCCATGAGGAACAGTGGTGGACCAACCAAGCGGTCAGGCCCGAGGGAGCGCAGTGATGGCCACGTTCGACGAGTGGTTGACGGCGTACGACGTCGTCTTTCGTGCGCTGCCGGCGACGTCGAACTTTGCCTGCCCGAACTGCGGTCACCGAACCCTGCGGATCGTCTTCACTGCGCCGCCCACAGCTGAGCATGGCTACGTCTCTTTCTGGTGCGACACCTGCTTGGAGGGGATCTACCTGTCCCGGGCACCTGTTCCACCCGGAGTCACCGCCCGATCGACGGACGAGCCGACCGAGGAACGCAACCGTGGCATCCCCGACTACCGCCTCGTGACGTAGAACCGGGTCGCCGGCGTAGGCGGCGGGAGAATGCACCGGCGTGGCCCTCGCGGAGCAGGCAGTGCCGGCCGCCTAGCAGCCGCAGATCGCAGAAGACCCGCAGCCGGAGTACGCGCGGGCCCACTCCGAAGACAGGCCACCGGAATCCGACCGACGCGAGGCGGCGCTCCAATCCGGTGCTGCCGAGAGCACCGACCCGGACATCTACAACGAATCTTTGATGAGGGCCTTCGGCAAGGTCGAGTCAAGCGACTTGATCAATGCGATGGCTGGACTGAGCTGCCGTCGTCGCCCCAGCGCAAGAGCACCCGCAGCGGCGATAGCGGTCGCGAGTGCGTCGGGGCCGCCATGAACCTTCCCGGTTTCGTCGCCGTCCGCGTTCATAGCACGCCGCAGGACTGCGGCTCGCCTTCACCGTGGGGGATGGACCGACCTCATCGGTACGGCCGTACGCGGGGGGTTAGTCGAATTTCAGCGAGCACCGCTCGCTCGCAGAGTGCACATATCGAAAAGGTCCGGAAGATAAGGGCATAATCACTGAATTCATCCCTCAGGTAGGCGTGACCGGCTACCGCTATTCCGCTCTGCCGCAACAACTCCACTTGATCCTTCCGTCTCGCCCACCTGGCGCGCATTCGCCGCCGAACGGGCAGGCCTGACACCTGATCAGCGGCTAGTCAGAAGCGCGGGTGATCATGAGAATCGGCTAGTGAACTTTCCACAACAACCGTCGCCGCCTCCCGGCATGCCCGCCATGCCGAAAAAGGCAACCAACCCGTTCATTGTTGGCCTCGCCGCAGGTGCTGTCGCTCTAATCGTCGGCTGCTGCGGTGGTGTGGCCATCGGCCGAAGCATGGGCGAATCCGATCCTGAGCCTGCGGCAATCGCATCGATTCCCGCCGGCATTCCTCGGACCGACGCCGCCCCGAGCGCACCGATCACCGCGACGACGACCCCAACCACCACCAGCACGCCGACCACCCCACCAACTAGTGCCGTGCTGGCGGCTATCACGATGCCCAATGTGGTAGGGAAAAACGCGGCCGTGGCCGCAGACCAACTCCGTAAGCTCGGATTCACCGAAGTGCAGTACGGGTCTCAAGACGAGAACGACACCGTTGTGCTGCTCGCTTCGAACTGGACCGTCACCAAGCAGTCGGCCAAGGCTGCGAGCAAGGTGCCCTCCGACACACTGATTGTGCTCACCTGCACAAAACAGCGTTGACGGAAGAGGGTGGAACAACCGTGATTCTGTCGCGGATACGTCCTGTCGCGGCGAAACCCTCGGGATTCTAATCCACGTCACGGCTTGCGCCGACCTAGGCGGCGCAGGCCGAGACCGGATCAGGGAGCGGAACCTCGGCCTCCCGGGCCCGCACAACACGCCGCAGTTGCCGTACTCCACGCTCGAAACCATTTTGATGATTTCACCGACGTCGGAAAGGTTGCTGGGCACCATCGCCGGCGTACGGCGCGGATTGGGCAGCGAACGGGACAGCCCGCGCGATCGTCAGGTGTTGGCGATCCGGCGAGGAACGCAACCATGACAACCTCGCCTACCGCCGTCTGCTGTAACGACGGTGCGTATGTCATGCAAGGTTTAGGCGACCCTCCTGGTCGTACCGGAGGCGACCGCTGGTCAGGGCGACGTGCAGCCCGTACCGGAGCAGCTTGTCGATCTTTTCGGTGCGTCGGCGGTAGCCGAGCCGTTCCAGGCCGGCGCGCAGCAGCCGCTCCTCGTCCATGCTCCCTACCGACTGCAGCGCGTGCACGAGGGCGTTGGCCACCTCCTCGGGTGGCACCTCCTCGAACGCGCGGTCGTTGCTCGCCTGCGTGACCCGGAACCCTCGGTAGGTCTGCGGGTCGACGCCATCGGGCCAGGCGTACCGACTCACGGTCGGGTGCGTGTAGAGGCGGCGGGAGTCGACGAGGGAAAGTACGGCGGTGCGTCGGTCTTCCCGGGTCCGGAGGAAGCCGAACCGGGCGAGAGCGAGGCGTGCCAGCCGGTGCTGCTCGATGGGCCCTTCCGCCTCGATGATGTCGCGGAGCGCGTTCCGCATCAGATCGCGTATCCGCTGGTCGGTGGCAAGGAGATCGAGGTCGGCCTGGTCTCCGAGCGAGGTTGGGGCGTACGGGATGAAAGGGCTCGCCGTGATGGTGTCGGCGGCCGACGCCCCCGTGACCGGCACGGTGTCGGGTGCCACCGACGCACCCCGAAGGGGCTCTTCGTCCAGCGCGAGGCGCGGCTGCGGCAACTCGGCGGCCGGTGTCGGGCGTGGCTGCTCCACGTCCGTTGCGGGGCGCGGCTGCGGCAGCTCGACGCTCTCTGCGACCGCCGACAACTCGGCTTCGGGTTCGGCGGTCGTGGGGGTCTCGGCTCGGGTGACCGCGTCGTCGACCCGGTCGAGCAGCGCCGACCGGTCGTGGATCCACGCCGGCAGCCAGAACCGCACGACCTCCGGCCAGCCCATGATCGAGCGGAGGAGCGTCGGTGCGGAGTCCCGGTCGGCCACCGTCGGGCGGGCGCTCCAGTCCGGGCCGTCGAGCATGACGGCCACCTGCCAACGGGAAGAGCCTGGTCTGCGTACGGCGATGTCGACTGTGAAGTCGGAGAGGCCGTGTGAGGTACGGACCTCGTGGCCGCGGTCGCGCAGCGCCGCGGCCACCTCATCGCGGATCCGGCTGCGCCGCTCGGCGCGGTCGGTGGTGAGGTCGCCCAGACGGTCCGCGCCGGCGGCGGCCATCTCGCAGTACGCCCGCAGGTGCTGTGTGCCCAGCGCCGACGTACGGGACAGGTCGATGTCGGACGGGTCGAAGGACGAGTAGAGGATGACCTGGCGGCGGGCGCGGGTGATGGCCACGTTGAGCCGCCGCTCGCCGCCGGCCTGGCTGAGCGGGCCGAAGTTCAACGGGAGCTGACCTGTTTCCAGGTTGGTGGAGAAGGCCAGAGAGAACAGGACGACGTCCCGCTCGTCGCCCTGCACGTTCTCCAGGTTCTTCACGAAGATCGGCTCCGCGACCGCGCCGGAGAGGTGCTCGCGGATGATCGGATCGGTGCTCTCCTCCAGCAGGTTGAGGATGAGGTCCCGCTGCTGGATGTTGAAGGTGACCACGCCGACGGACTGGGTGGCGGTCGCCGGGTCGTGCAGCCGCCGGGTGATGTCCGCGAGGATCGCCCGTGCCTCGACCTCGTTGGTGCGGGATCCGCCCCGGTCGTACTGGCCCTCGACGCGCCGCCAGCTGACACCCGCCGAGCTGGCGGCACCGGGCGACGGGAGGCTGGAGAGTTTGTTGTCGTAGTAGTAGCGGTTGGAGAAGGCGATGAGGGATTCGTCGTGGCTGCGGTAGTGCCAGGACAGCCACCGTTGCGGCAGTCCCGACTCGACGGCCTCGCTGAGGATGCTTTCCAGGTCCTCCGGCACCGGGCCGTTGCCCTCGTCGACCTCGTCCACGCTGTGGCTGGCCTGCATGATGCTGCTCGGCGGCATCTGCCGGGAGTCGCCGACGACCACCACGGCGCTGCCCCGACCCATCGCGCCGATTGCCTCCGCGACGCGGATCTGCGAGGCCTCGTCGAAGATGACCAGGTCGAAACGTTGGCTCCCCGGTGCCAGGAAGTTCGCCGCGGACGCGGGGCTGACCAGCACGCACGGGGTCAGTGCGAGCACCGCGTCCGGGTACTGCTCGAACAGTTCCCGGAAGGACCGTCCGCCCCGCTTCCGGCGCAGCTCCGCCGCGAAGTCGGCGAAGCGGCCACGCCGGTCGGTCGGGCTGAAGGGGCGGCGACGGACCAGCACCGACGGCAGCTGCGTCGGCAGCGCGGACCGAAGCTCACCGGCGGCTGCCTCGAACTGGCTGATCTCGTCGTCGTGCAGTTCCGGGTCGAAGTACTGAAGTCCGCCGGCCCGTACCCGCTCGGCGAGGGACGCCGTCGCGACTCCCCGCCGGTAGACCTCCTCGGCGAGATGCGCGGGCACCTCGGCGCGCAGCAGCTGGTCCCGATAGTCGGTGAGACCGGCCGAGGCGAGCACGTCGGCGTGGGCCAGGACGGTCGCCCATCGGCGCAGCGGGAACAACTCCTCGCTCTGCAGCTCGTGCAGCCAGGCCGCGCCGTCGCGCTGCCACGCGTCGATCCAGTGCGAACCGCCCGCCCACAGGGTCAGCTCCGGCCCGCCCGAGCGCAACACCCCACGCCAGGCCCGCCATCGCGAGGCACATCGGTCGAGCATTGCCGCGTCGGCGTCGGTGAACCGGCTCTGGAACAGCTCCCAGGCCTGCGGGTGCTGGCTCAGCAGCGTCCGGCCAACCCGGGTCGCCTCGACCGCTTCCGTCAGCCGTTCCTGCGCGTTCGGGTCCGTGGGCAACCACTGCGACAGCCGCAGCCCACCGAGCCCCAGCAGGTGTTGGTGGAGCGCGGCGGCCTGCGCGCGGGCTGCGACCAACCGGCCGGTGAGCACCTCCACCTGTTCCACGTCGAGCGTGGCGCCGGCGACCAGATGCACCGCCAACCGGTCCGCGATGGCCTGGCGGCGCTTGCCCTTGCCGAACAACCGCTTCGCCGCCTCCTGGGCCTCACCGTGCCAGTCGGTCAGCTCCGGTCGGGCGAACACGTCCGGCCGGAAGGTGGCCAGCTCACCGGCGAAGCCCTGCTGGAAGGCCGCCAGGTTCGCCTGGAACCGGGCCACCGCCTCGTCCCACCGCCGGTCGCTGGCGTGCACTGTGGTCTGCCGGTCCGGCAGCAGTCCGCGTACGGCGAGCCAGGCGCCCGCCTGCAACTCGCTGACGGTCTCCGGGGCGGGCAGGGTCCGCAGCAACCCGACCAGACCGGGGTACGCGGCGAGGTCGGCGCGGAGGCGTTCCAGCTCACCGGCGATCTCGGTGACCGCCGCGCCGTGCAGCCCGTCGAGGGTGCGGCAGCCGCTGAGCGCCCACGGGTGCGCCGCCCGGAGCCGGGCCGACCGGGCGGCGGCGGGGAACTCCCGCAGTGTCGTCTCGACCTGCGTGCGCGCCTCGGCCGGTGCGTGCAGATAGGCCACCGGGATCGGGGCGACCGGGCCGTCCCCGTACGCCAGGGTCTGCTCGTAGGCCGACCAGAGTGACATCCCGACGGGGTTGGTGGTGTGCACCTGGGCCGGGTACTCGGTCAGTGGGGCGAGCCGCGTCCGGTAGGCGGTCTCGACAGCCGTCCACGTGCCGTCGCCGCCCTGGTCGTACTGGTCGAGGGCGTCCCGCAGCTGCTGGCGGATCGCGTTGAGGGACTGCTTGCGCCCGTGCAGGTCCAGCGCGAACGGCCCGAGGCCGATCTGCTTGAGGCGGCGCTTGACCACCTCCAGGGCGGCCTGCTTCTCGGCGACGAACAGCACCGACCGGCCCGAGCTGACCGCGCGGGCGATCATGTTGGTGATGGTCTGGGACTTGCCGGTGCCCGGCGGGCCTTCAAGGACGAAGGAGTGTCCGCGCTCGGCGCGCACGATGGCCTGCATCTGCGACCCGTCGGCGGGGATCGGCAGGTGCAGGTCCGCCTCGTCGACCATGACCTCGGCGTCGTCGGGGCGGGCCGGATCGTCGAACGTGGCGCCGGACGACTCGACCAGGTGCCGGACGACCGGGTTCTCCATGAACCGGGGCCAGTGGTCGGTGAGGTCCCGCCACATCTGGAAGGTGGAGAACTGCAGCAGTCGAAGGCTGGCGGTCTCGTCGATGCGGTAGTTGAGCCGGTTGTCGAGCAACCCCGTGTTGATCGCCGCGAGGGTCTTGGCGATGTCGATGCCGTGCTCGTCGAGGACCGGCCGCTCCAGCTCCGGGATGCGCACGCTGTGCTTGACCCGCAACCACTCGATCAGGCAGTAGTTCGGGCTGGCGACCTCGGTGCCGTCGATGACCATCGCGTACGGGCGACGGCCGCTGCCACCTTCGATGCGCACCGGTAGGAGGAACAGCGGCGCGTACGCCTCTCCCCCGGTCGCCTTCGTGTGGACCAGGGTGCCGATGGTCAGGTAGAGGTAGTTGCTGCCGGTCTCCTGCTCCATCGTGCGCGCCTCACGCTGCAGCGCGCGCATCGCGGTCTTGTAGCGGGCGTCGGTGACCGCGCCGTAGACCCGCCGGTCGGTACGCAGCTCCCGGGTCAGGATCTCGGCGTCGAGGTCCTGCGCCCGACGTGACCCGGCCAGCTCGTGGACCTGGCTGATGTCGTCCTGCGGGATGACCTGCACCTGACGGCCGTCGTGGATGAGGTCGTCGAGCAGGGCCAGCGCGCCCGCCGGCACGTGCAGGTCCAGGCCACGGCCACGCTTGGGCAGGTTGAGCAGCGGGTTGCGCAGGCTCAAATCGAGCAGCGACTTCTTCCACTGCTGGACGCGCGCCGGTGACCCGTCGGACTGCTGCGGCACCTCCTCGCCCTCGTCGGCGAACTGGCGCAGCTTCGCGGCGGCGACGCCGGGCGGAAGGTCGAGGGACGCTGTTATCTCCGGCGTCGCCTCGGCCTCGACTGCGGCTGGCGCGATCAGCTCGTCGGCTGACGGCAGCGGGCGGATCCCCGAGCGATGGGCCAGGTGTACGTCGACGACGCCCTGTATGCGTTCGCCGTCGCCGCGGAAGTGGCCGAGCCCGACGCGTACCGCCTCGGTGAAGGTCGCCGACTGCGCGCCCGGCCCGATGCGGGTCAGCTCGACCGGCACGGCCCGGCCGGAGTCCACCATCGAGATCAGCAGGTTGGTCTCAGTCACCGCAGCCGAGCCCAGCCGTTCCTCCTCCAGCAGGAAGCCACCGAAGGCGTGCCCCGCGCTGATGAAGACGAGCGGGTGCAGCCCCGCCGCCTCCAGACACGCGGCGTACGTGACGGACAGGTCGAGGCAGTTGCCGAGTCGCCCGTCGAGCACCGCCGCTGTCGTGCGCACCTTCTGGCCGGTGTTCTCGAACGACGCCGGCAGGGTCTGGTAGGTGATCTCGAGTTGGCGCAGCGCCTCGTACACCGCGCCGGCGATCAGCGCCGCCCGCTCCGAACCCTCCTGATAGCCCTGCAACGAGCCGGAGCCGGTCCGCGCGAGCAGGAGCTGGGCGGCCGCCCGCAGAACCGCCTCCACCGCCCGGGTGTTCGGCTGTACGAAGGCGGCCAGGCTGTCGTACAGGGCGGGGCTGTTGAACCACTCGTTGTGCGCCAACACTCGTGACGGGGCGACCAGCCGCAGTGTCTCCTCCCCCGCCTGCACTCGGAGGACGTAGTCGACAGGGAACGCCTCGTCGGTGCGGTACAGCAGCTTGCGGTCGGGCGTGAGGTCGCGGAAGTCGTCCCAGCTCGTGCTCGCCCCCGGTCGCAACGGCGTGGCGAGGGTACGCGTCCACGGCTCGGTCAGCGCCCCGTCCGGGCCGCGCAGCTCCAGCGTCAGCGTGACATCGGTCAGCGGCACCGCACCTCGGTTGACCAGCGTGAGGTGACGGACCAGCGGCACCCGGTTGTGCACCAGGGCGGCGTTGATCGCCGGCTGAACAAGCAGCCCAACTTCGAGCTGGTCGTCGTCGGCGGTGAACTGCGCGAAGACGCTGTCGGACATGGGCGTTTCTCCAGGTGGGGAGACCAGGGAGGGCCAGCCTAGCGGTCAACCAACCGGTGGAGAGGGCCCCGGCCGTACGACGATCTTGGAGGTCGTACGTCTGGGGCAGGATGTGCGCCATGACGACGCAACACCAGCACCTGGTCTACGGCCACGCCACGGCGCACGACTGCTTCGCCTTCGCCGACGCCGGCACCGCGACCGAGGAGGCCGCGGAGATCCGGGCGCTCGCCGCCGCGCGAACGTGGGGCGAGGCTCGCCAGGTCCGAATGACCCATCTGTCGCACCCCGCCGGCCCCGACTGCTACGAGCCGGAGGACGGGTACGCCGACGACAAGCCCTTCGACATCACCGAGGTGGGTGCGGTAAAGGACGGAACCTGGCCGCGGATGGTCACCGAGCGGGCGTTCACGCTGCTGCCGCAGGACCTGCAGGACCGGTACGGCAAGCGCCAGGTCACGGTCCATAGCGGCGACTACCTCGAGATCCCGCTCGCCGGCGAGGCCGAGCTGCTTGCGGAACTGCGCCGGCGCGGCTACGAGGTGACCCGCGACGACGAGCTGATCAACCTGCTCGACGGCTTCAGTTTGGGCAAGCTGGCCAGCTGACCGGCGCCTCGACGCAGCGGCGGCGTCGCCGGCTCGGAGGTCACCTCCGAGTCCGAGACGCCGCCGTATGGCCGGGCCAAGAATGCCGCTGCCGTCCCTGCCTGGTGCGGCTCAGGTGAAGGCGAGCGCCTTACTCAAGACCGGCAGGTCGAACGGAACCACCAGGCGCAGCGGCTTGTCGGTCCGCATCCCGTTCTGAGTGATGATTAGCGCCGTATTCTGTTGCCCGGCGAGCCGGCTTCGGCTGAGCCGGTCGATCGCCTCCACCACGGTGATCGCCCTGGAGACCAGCTCGGCGCCCTCCCCTGGCTCGGCAAACCTCAGCACCTGCCGAACCGGCTCCTCCTCGGCAATTCCCGTGTTCCGAGCCAGCTGATCGGCGAGCCACCGCGCGATGGCGTTGGTGGTCAGCACACCCACGTAGCCGTCGTCGTACACCGGCAACTGTGAGTACCCGAAGGCACGGACGTGCTCCAGCGCGGTGCTGATCGGGTCGTCCGGACGTACCGCGCAGACATTGCCGGATTTGAGGACGGTCAGCGCCAACGGCGGTTCGATGATCTGCTGTCGGAGATGCTCAATCTCCTGCACGACGGTCTCGACCGGGTCGGCAATCGGCCGGCCACCGTAGTAGGTGCCGTGGCTGATCGCGTTCCGCAGCGAGGCAAACGCGACCAGGGCATTCTTCTGCTGGTGCGACAGAGGCCTCCGCTGCCCATAGTCCCGGATCAGTTGGGCGAACCCGACCGCCACGTCGGCCCGCAGAGTAGAGCGAAAGTGCTTTTCAATGTCATTGAAGGCGGCGAGAAATCGCGCGCCTGCCGTCGTGATCGTCACCGGCGGAGCCTGCCACACCGAGGGCCACACCCGGACGGCCGGCGGGTGCTGTTCGCCGGCTCACATGGCGACGGCACTCATCATGACCGCGCCGGGAGCTTCGGCAGCTTGAACAGGTCTCGAAGCGCTTCACGTTGCGACGAATCCATCCGCGCCCAGTCCCCCTCGCGCAGCTTCGCTGGGGTGCTGTCGAGAACCGCCGCCACTTCGCCCAACGTTCGACGGACGCAATCCCGGTCGGTGCGGTAGAAGCCCATGGCCGCTCCCCCACGCTGGCGGCGGTCGAGAAACCTGACCAGCTGAACGCTGCGCGGGCGGATGAGTAACACCATGTCAGGCTGCACGAGCGAACTCCCGTCCGTCGCGGCCTCGCTGATGGCGATCGTGCCGTACCGGCCCCTGCCACCGGCAACCCTGTGCATCCGGTAGCCCGCCTGTGCCAGCGCGGTCTCCTCTTCAGTCCAGTCGACGCTTACCTCGAGGCCAACCCAGAGGTCGTACGGCTCGTTTGGCTCGAACGGCGGATCCGGGTTCCACAACACCGGACCACCAGCGGTACGGACCGGTACCGTCGACGCCCAATCGAGCCAAGCTTCGTCGATCTCGATTGCATTGACAGCCATCTCGTTGATGAACTCCCGAGCACTGACGACGACTGCAGCATCGGTGCTCTGGATCGCTGCCTCGACCGTACGGTCGGTGTGGGCACGCAGCGAGAGGTTGGCCGAACCCACGAAGGCGGTCCGACCGATGACGAAGACCTTCGCGTGCAGGGTCTCATGGGCATAGAGCAGGACGCCCTGTTCATACCAGTTCCGCAAGAGGCGAGCGGAGGTAGCGCCGCTGGCGATTGCGTTCCTGCTGCCGTTGACGACGATCAGGTCGCCTGCTTTCACCGGCAGCAGGTCGGTTGCCCCGTCACCCGCGTAGGCGACGGCAGCCTTGACCTTCCTGCCCTCGGCCTTCTGACAGATCGTGTGCATCACCTGGCTCGCTATGAATGGCACACCGCATCATGGCCCGTCAATTCGGCCGTGTCCACGGTGGTTCGCCGCCAGCTCCGCTCCCTCATCGACGCAAGCGACGGGAGCAGTCGCCGTCGTGGCCGTCGCGCAGGAGGCAGCGCCGGCCACCAGGCAGCCGAAGGTCGCAGAAGACCCGGTGGCGGACGAGCTGATGGTCCTCTTCGGAGACGGTGGTCTCCCCCGGGTCCGTCGTCGGCAGCACCAGCATCCACCGGCCGATGACCCGCGCCAGGCGTTGCGCGGCGGGCAGGTCGGTGGCGACCACGGGCAGGTGGATGACGTACCGCTGGCTCATCGGGCCTGGCCCTGCTCGTTGCGGGCGCGGGCCTGCTCGGTCTGCCAGCGACGCAGCCCGGCCTTGATCCGGGCGGTCTCCCGGCGGCTCTCGGCGAGCGCGGCGTAGACGGCGGCCATGTCGCCGGCGACCCGGTCGAGGAAGGCGTAAACGTCGTCGGGGTTCAGACCGCGACGTCCGAGCCCGGTCGGTGCGAAGCGGCGCTCGCGCACCTGCCATGGCAGCAGACCGGTGTACGCGGCGGAGCGGTAGGTCGCACCACCGCTAGCCGTCCCTGGTCGCTGGTTTCTGGCGTTCATGTCTGCCTGCCTTCCTGATGCGGAGGGGCGAGGGGTTCGGGAAGCACGGCGGCCGATCGGGGGACCGGACGGCCGCCGTGCTGTGATCAGCCTGCGACAGTCCGGAGTGGCAACGCAACGTTCTAAACCGCAATTTCGCTGCTGTGCATTGACTTTCTTTGCTGCAACCCGTAGGAGTTGCAGGAGCAGGTCACGCAGTGTTGCGTGTTGGAACCAGGGAGTGTGCGGATGCCCGAAGACATCGGATCGACAGTGCCGCGCCGGCAACTCGGCCGGCTGCTGCGACAGTTCCGCAACGAGGCCGGGGTGACGCTCGACGCCGCCGCCGAGGCCCTGGAGTACAGCCGGCAGAAGATCTGGCGCCTCGAATGCGGCCAGGGCTCGGTCCGGGTGCTCGACGTCAAGGCGATGTGCGAGCTGTACGGGGTGTCGCCGGAGATGACCGAGGCGATGCGCGGGCTGGCGGCGGAGACGAAGTCGAAGGGCTGGTGGCACGCGTACGGGGATGCCGTGCCGAGCTGGTTCGAGCTGTACGTCGGTTTGGAATCCGCCGCCGCCCACCTCCGCCGTTATGACGAGTCGCTCATCCCTGGACTCCTGCAGACCAAGGAATACGCCCGCGCGCTCTACCGCCTTGGCGGAATGCTGGGCGAGGAGGAACGCGAACGTGCCGTACAGGTCCGACTTCAACGGCAAGCATTGCTCTCTCGGCGTTTGCCAGCAGCTCCCAGGCTTGAGTCGATGCTGTCTGAGGCGGTCCTCCGCCGTGGCGTTGGCGGCTCACCGGTCATGACCGAACAGCTCGCTCACCTCATCAAGCTGTCCGAGCTACCGAACATCAGCGTCCGGGTGCTGCCACTGGCAGCAGGCCCCCAGCCCGGAGCGGTCGCGGGATCGTTCGTAATCCTCGACTTTCCGACGACCAAGGGTGGCCGCGCCGCGCCGGAGCCGTCCGTGGTCTACAGCGAGTCGTTGACTGGGGCGCTGTACCTCGACAAGCCCGACGAGTTGGCCGCCTACCAACGCGTCTGGCGAGGGCTGGATGCGCTGGCCCTCGGCGAGGCAGAATCGACTGACATGATCAAGCGGATCGCTGGGGAGATGCGGCATGACTGACCTGACCGGCGCCGTCTGGCGCAAGAGCACCCGCAGCGGCGACAACGGCGGCGACTGCGTCGAGGTCGCCACCAACATCCCCGGCATCGTCGCCGTCCGCGACTCCAAGGATCAAGCCGGACCGGCTCTCATTTTCGGCCCAACCGCTTGGTATGCCTTCGTCGGCAGCGCCCGCCACAACACGCTAAGCCACTGAGGCCGAAGGCCTGTTGCGCAGGCGGAGCAAGTCCAGTGAGCTGGTGCCCGGTAGGTCCTCGCGGCTGACACGGCGTACGGGATTGGCCGTGAGGCGGGCCGCGATGACGATGTCGATCCTGCGAACCGGCGCGTCCGTCGTCGCAAGTGCCGAGGGGGCAGGAACAAAACGACCTGCACCTGGACGAAGGCGTCCCGGTGCTGGGGATCCACCACCGTAGGGCAAGGTGGAATGTAAGGCCCGGCGACCAGGTCGAGCTGATGCGCCCGACAAGGAGTTAGCCAGAGCAGCAGTAGGACTTAGCGGTCGTCCTGATCGGCGTCGCCTGCGTCCTGTGGATCGTCGTCCTCCTCTGCGAAAGCTTCAGGCGCCTCAACGCCCCCGGTCAACTGTCCCGCATCAACGTCCCGCTGCGCCTGCTTGCCCATGGCCTTCTCAACCAGCTCGAGCAGAGCCCGCCGACGCGCGAGGAAGAACGCATCGAAGTCGGCGGCCCGCAGTTCCTTGGTGTCGATCAGGTGGGCACCGATGATCGTGTCAAGCTCATCGGAGCTAACGGCGGCGGCGCTTTCGAGCTTCGGCACATAGGTTGCAGGCGAGGCTCCGCCGATGAAGCGGTTGGTCTTTCCCGCTAGCGGCGTCTTGTTGATGATGCTCTCCCTGAGATTGCGCGAGATTCCGTTGTCATCGCACCACTTCTTCGGGAAGACGTGGTGGATATCAACGTCGAGAGCGACGTACTGCGTGTGGTCGAACGTCTGGTGGTATCTCCAGTCCTTGGCACCCCCGGCCATCAGGAGAGCGTGCAAACCCTTGTACGCCGCGGACTGCCGCGTCCGCAGCGACAGAAGCCGGGACTCAGCGAAGGTCGCTCCCGACACGGTGCCCGGTTGCTGGGTCGTGGTGTCCGAAGACGTTACAGCCCGCGCCCACGCCGGAACCTGGTCCACGTCGCGTGCAAAGCGGGTCTCCGTAGCGCCTCCGTAGAGCTCGCCGAGAATGCCACACCAGAACCACTGGCGCAGACGGCTGCGGACCCCGTGGATGGTCGCAGCCTCCCCAAGGATCACGCGGATCACCGCTAGAGGCACGAGTTGGGTCGGGTAGGGAATGTCGCGCGCGCGGTGGATGTGTTCGTCTCGGAGGAACTGCGCAACCCACACGAGCGCCTCCCGCACCTGCTCAGCCCAGGCCAGGTACTGGCTGAGCTCAAGTCGCAGGACGTCCTCCTTACGAGCGGAGGTGAACGACGACCCGTGAGCGGTGACGAGCAGGGTGACCGCTTGAAGGAAATCAGTGTTGCGGATGCCCTTCAAGACAGGATGGGCGGCAATGAGCTGCTCAGTGAGGTGCCAGTCGTCCTTCAAGCGGAAGTCGTCCCCGTGCTGGGCGAAGTAAGCGGCGTCGCCAGCGAAGGTCGCGGTCAGCAGCTCGAATACGTTGAGGGGAAGTCCTCCAGTGTTGACCTTTTCGAAGACCGTGGCAACCGCTCCCTTGGTCGTCGATTTGTCCAATTCGATAGCAGGGATCTCGTAGCTCTGCATCGGTGTGAGAACCTCGCCCTGGAAGCGCTGAATAAGCGCTCGTCGCGCCCCCGCATCACCCGCCTCTCCGGGGAAGTTCCACAACCAATCGAGTTGACCGGGCGAGTCGTAAATCAGGCGGAAGGGGAAGTAGCCGTGTTCGCGCTCCTTCTCCGGCGTGGACACGTCGAGGCGGATGTCCTTGCCGAAGTTGGTCCGCTCGATCCCGTCGCCTGGCAGGATCACCACCGCCTCGTCCCGACGCGCTGGGTCCTCCAAGGCTCGCTCAATGTCGATGTAGAAGCGCCGCTGAACCTGCTTCTTCCGGGCGTCCTCCGTGTCGACCACGCCCGAGCCGGTCAGTGACTGGTAGAGCGACGTCAGGCGTTGCTGCCCGTCAAGGAGGAGCAGATCCGGCTCTGCCTTACTAGACGTCGGGGGAGTCCCCTCGATCGCCTTTGGCTTGAACCGCACCTGGTCGTTGCCGGTTTGAAGCAGCATCAGCACGCCAAGTGGGTGACCCAAGGTCACTGTGACGAGCAGGGACCTGATCCGCTCCTCGTCCCACTTGTAGCCGCGCTGAAAGTCAGGTAGCTGGATGCTGCCGCTACCGGCCTGTTCCAGAAGCTTGGACAACTTGTACTGCGGCGTCTGGAACCCCACGATGCTCCCCGGAACTATCGGCTGACAGTCCGGCCAGGCTACCTACACAACCTCCGGCCCACCGCCCGCTCGATGGTCAGGTATGCGACAAGGGCGTGCGCTCGGATGAGCCGAAAGTCCGATCGATAAGTCCACAGCGGTAGGTCGACGACCACGGCCCCGCTGCCACTCACCATCCGGGGCGGCCGCCAATCAGTTCGAGGAAGTCCAGTCATCCTTTTGTCATTCGAGTAGGACAATCGGCCAGCTCTAAGGGCTTTTCCGCTGTCATTAACATCTGATCCTTCGCACTGGAGAAGGGCTCGCGCCCAGCTCTACGACGGCTAGGTGCCGGTCCTCGACCTGACACCTGAAGCTCGCGAAGGGCCCTGCGCCGAGTCGACCAGTAATCGCACTGCGGCCGAGCCACAGCAACCCTTGGCCGGACCAGAACACACCCTCGGCTTGCCAGACAGACGCATACATTTGATAACACGGGTTATCAACCTGCATTCGCTTTGCGCGATGGCTACCGCTACAGTGAGCCCTTGATCGCGGAGGAGGTGTGCGTGGCCGTTGAGCTGATGTCATACGGCGAGATCGCCCGGTTGGCCCGGGTTGAGCGCCCCGTCGTGACGACCTGGCGGCGCCGACACCCCGACTTCCCCGCCCCGATCCCCGGCAGCAGCGGTCAGCCACTCTTCCCCGCCGACGCCGTCATCACCTGGCTGCTGGACCGCCAGCTTGGCAACGCCGACGCCAACAGCTTGCGCGCCGAACGCGCGATGCACTCGCTGGCCGCGTACGCCCGTGAGCACGACGGTCGCCGCCTGGTGCTATCCCTGGGCGCCGCCCTCTGCCTGCGTCACCTTGCCGGACGGCCACTGCCGGCCGACCCGCTGCCGCTGGCCGAGCGTTTCGACCCTGATGACGAGTTCCTGCTCACCAACCTGCGGGAAGCCCCGGCGTTGACCGATCTTCCGGGAATGGTCGAGCAGTTGATCGAGGGTGCCTACCAGGCGAGCTCGGCGTATCAGTTCCTGCTCGGCAACTGTGCTCGCTTCGGTTGGCCAGAACTGGCCACCGACGCGCTCACTCCCCATCTGGTCACGCTGATCCGGCTCGCCGCCGACGTGCCGGGTCGGCTGCGCACCGACGGCCATTTGACGGTTGGTGACCCTTACGCATGCGCTGGCGATCTCCTTGCCGCGCTGCTGGTCGATCAGGAGCCGGACGCGTTGAGTTTCAACGCCGCGCAGCCGGACCCGGAGTTGGCCCGTCTGATCCGCCGCCGCCTGCTGCTGGCTGGCGTGCCCGAGTTCAACTTCGCGGTGCTTTCGGACGACCTGAACGACGAGTTCGCCGACGTGAATGCGATCGTCACAAGGCTTCCATACCAGCCCGCCGAGCTCTGCGACCCGGCCGAGGATTTGGCCAGGATCGGCGACATCGCCGATCGGCTCGGCCCCGGTTGCACCGCCGTCGTGGTCGGCCCCGCCGCGAGTCTGGTCGACTCCCTACGCGACACCGACGCAATTGCCAAGCGGGCTAACCTACTGACCAGTGGCCTCGTCGAGGCCGTGGTGGGTCTCCCTGGCGGTGTCTTTCCCGCCCGCCCCGGCCACTCCGCTGCGCTCTGGACGCTGACCCGCGATCCCGTCCCGGATACCCAAGGCCGCCTACTGCTGGCCGACCTCAGCGGAGGCGCCCTGGATCAGCGCGTCGCGGAGGCTGCGGCCCAGGACATCCTGTTGTGGCGCGGCGAGGGACACCGGCGTGACGGCCACGACCCCCGAACGGGCCTGGTGGTCCCGCTCGACGCCCTCGACCTGCGCCGTGGCGCGGCGCTGCGGCCGCCAGGCCCGGCCTCGGTAACCCTGCGTTCCCGGCAGGCCGCAGATCGGCCCGCGTTGATCGGTGAGGTCGAGCGCCGTCTCACCGACGCCGAGCAAGAGACGATTCGGTACGCCGAGGAGCACGGTGCTCTGAACACCGGGGCGGTGCAGCGTGACGGACGCCGGCCGAGGGAGTTGTCCCTCGGCGCACTGCGCACGGCTCGCCGGGTCCGTCTCCTCCCGGGGCACCGCCTGTCACCAGAGCATGCCGGGCCGCGCGGCCACCATCGGGTCATCGGCGCGGTAGAGGTGGTCGCACAATCGTCGAAGCGCTGGATGGACCGGCTCAGGCTCGCCGCTCACTATCCGCACGTCGCCCTCACGGAACCGGGTGACCTCGTGGTTACCGGCGTGCCCGAGTTCGGTGTCTTCCTCGACGAGGACGGTTTTTCCGTGATCGAGTTTCCGGCCCGCGGTCTGCGTATCTCCCCCGGCGACGCCCTCACCCCTCGGGTGCTAAAGGGGCTGTTGGACACCGCCCGCAACACCGCACGTAGCCCAGGCGCGGTGCACGGCCCCCGGCTGAGCGACGTGACGATTCCCGACCTGAGCCGGGACGAGGTGACCCGCCTGGACGAGGTGCTGCGCTGCCTCGACGAACGTGAGCGCCTACTGCGACGGCAGACCGCCCTCCTCACCGAACTGCGCGAACTCGCCGTGACCGGCTTCGCCGACGGCACCCTCACCACTCTGTACGGTACGAACTCCTAAACGAGAGAACGGAATACCCAGTGCCCCCACGCAAACGTGCCAACGGACAGGCCGAGCTGTTCGGCGTGTCCAGCACCAAGCAGATCCAGGACATCCTGTGGAAGGCCGCCGACAAGCTGCGCGGCTCCATGGACGCCGCGCAGTACAAGGAGTTCGTCCTCGGCCTGGTCTTCCTTAAATACGTCTCCGACGCGTTCGCCGAGCGCCGCGACCAGATCGCCGGCAGCCTCTCCGACATCCCGGAGAACCGCCGCGCCGAGTTCCTCGACGAACGCGACGAGTACACCAGCGCGAATGTCTTCTGGGTCCCGGAGAACGCCCGCTGGGACTATCTGCTGGAGAACGCGCCCAGCGGGGTTGGCGAGCTGCTCGATGACGCCATGGACGCGATCATGCGGGAGAACCCGGCGCTGACCGGCGTCCTCCCGAAGATCTTCAATCGGGACAACGTCGACCAGAAGCGGTTGAAGGAACTCGTCGACCTGATCAGCGACGCCCGCTTCACCGGCCACGGCGACCGTAAGGCGCAGGACGTCCTCGGCGAGACGTACGAGTACTTCCTGGAGCGCTTCGCCCGCGCCGAGGGCAAGCGGGCCGGCGAGTTCTACACCCCGTCCAGCGTGGTGCGGGTCCTCGTCGAGGTGCTGGAGCCCTACGAGGGCCGGGTCTACGACCCGTGCTGCGGATCCGGCGGCATGTTCGTGCAGTCCAAGAAGTTCGTCGAAGCCCGCGCCGGCCGCGACCACACCCACGACATCGCCGTCTACGGGCAGGAAGCCAACGAGCGCACCTGGCGGCTGGCAAAGATGAACCTCGCCATCCACGGAATGGACCCGGCCGGCATTGGTGACCGCTGGGCCGACACGTTCGCCGACGACAAGCACCCAGACTGGCGTGCCCATTTCGTCATGGCGAACCCGCCATTCAACATGAGCGACTGGGCGCGCCGTGAAAACGACCCGCGCTGGCGCTACGGCGTGCCGCCGCAGAGCAACGCCAACTACGCCTGGCTCCAGCACATCCTCTTCAAGCTCGGTGACAGGGGCAGTGCCGGCGTCGTCCTCGCCAACGGCTCGATGGCCGCCAAGCAGTCCGGCGAAGGCGACATCCGCCGTGAGATGGTCCAGGCAGACCTGGTGGCCTGCATGGTGGCCCTCCCGCCGAACCTATTCCGCACCACCGCGATCCCCGCCTGTCTCTGGTTCCTGACCAAGGACAAGACCCCGCAAGGCGCGAAGGCGCTGGCCGACCGGCGCGGCGAGATCCTCTTCATCGACGCCCGCGCCCTCGGCACGATGGTCGACCGCACCGAACGCGTCCTCACCGACGACGACATTTCCAAGATCGCGGACACCTACCATGCCTGGCGCGGCACCAAGTCCGCCAAGACCAAGGGCCAGACGTACGAGGACGTGCCCGGCTTCTGCTACTCCGCCAAGCTCGATGAGGTAGCTGCCCACGACCACGTCCTCACTCCCGGCCGTTACGTCGGCGCCGCCGAAGCCGAGGAGGACCCGGACGCCGAGCCGCTCGCCGAACGAATCGAACGCCTCACCAAGGATCTGTACACCCGCTTCGACGAATCGGCTCGCCTGCAGGCCATCGTCCGGGAACGCTTGGAGCAGCTACGGTGACCGGTTTCAAGGCCGTCGTGGCGGCCGAACTCGAAGCCGCCGGCAAGCTCCTGGTGCAAGACGGAAACCACGGTGAATACCGGCCGCGTCCGAGCGAGTTCAGCGATGTTGGGACCACCTTTGTACGAGCCGCCGATATGGCGAACGGGCGCCTTCTGTTTGACAAAGCGGGGAGAATCAATGAGACCGCTTTGAGGAGAATCAGGAAGGGCATCGGTAAGCCTCAGGACGTGATCCTGTCGCACAAGGGAACGGTAGGAAAGGTCGCTTTTGCCGACGCAGATTGCGAGCCGTTCGTCTGTTCGCCACAAACGACTTTCTGGCGGAGCCTCGATCATGAAGTGATCGACCCAAGGTATCTCTTCTTTGCCATCAGGTCACC
This sequence comes from Micromonospora sp. NPDC049089, assembly GCF_040648775.1. Lineage (NCBI taxonomy): Bacteria > Bacillati > Actinomycetota > Actinomycetes > Micromonosporales > Micromonosporaceae > Micromonospora > Micromonospora sp. NPDC049089. The sequence goes on along the minus strand of NZ_JBEZEH010000026.1, from coordinate 18,044 downwards.
CGGCTTCATCTCACAACTGCGAACGATCGAGAACGAATCCGACATGGCCGCCTATGTCCCCTTGACGCAACAACGACGGCTCGCGTTGTCAGTACCCCCGATCGTGGAGCAGCGGAAGATCGCGTCGATCCTAGGTGTCATAGATGACAAGATTGCAGTCAACGACCGCATCGCCACCACTGCAGACTCGCTCATAAAGGCAAAATACGAGCGGGCCGTGGAGCGTGAATCGCGCCTGGTAGCACTACCATCGGCACTCCGTTTAACTTTCGGCGCACCATTTCGCTCCAGCGCATTCAACACGAATACGGCCGGCTACCCTTTAATACGCATTCGAGATCTAACAACATTCAGCCCACAGATCTGGACAGAGGAGCGACTGCCTCGTGATTTTCTAGTAGAAACGGGGGAAACCGTAATCGGCATGGACGCCGAGTTTCGGCCAACGTTCTGGCTGGGCGATGCCGGGCTCCTCAATCAGCGGGTAATGCATGCCACTTCACTCATTGGCGGCGGGCCAGTATTTGCCCGAGAAGCCCTGCGGGCACCGCTAGCCAATGTGGAATCGTACAAGACTGGCACCACGGTGGCGCACCTGAACAAGTCGGACCTTGAACGTCTGGAGGTGCAGGCTCCTGCGGCGTCGGCCATGCACGCCCTAGAGGAAGAAACAATGCCATTGCATGGCATAATTGTTGAGCTCGCTAGGCAGAATCGAGCTCTAGTAGGCATTCGAGAAACGTTGTTGCCCGAGTTGATGTCGGGACGATTGCGGGTCAGGGACGCCGAGAGGCTTGTCGAAGAAGCGGTTTAGGTAAGTAAACGGTTCACGGGGAGGGGTTGTGATGGGTGCGGGCGGGTGGATGAGCGAGGCGGACTGGGAGGCGCTGGCGCTGGATCAGCTCGGTGAGCTCGGGTGGGAGCCGGGTGCCGGGAAGGACTTCGCGCCAGGGTCGGGGCAGCGGCAGGCTTGGGCCGATCTGGTGCTCGTCGAGGACCTGCGTGCGGCGGTCGAGCGGCTCAACCCCGACCTGCCGCCTACGGCGGTCGCTGACGCGGTCCGGGCCGCCACCGACGTGGCCTCCCGAGAGGCGTTCGCCGAGAATCGGGCGGCACACGAGCGGCTGGTCCACGGCATCCGCTCCGTCACGTACACCGACGCGTTCGGTGCCGAGCACAACCCCACAGTGCGCCTGGTCGACCTGGACGACTTCAGTCGCAACGTCTACCGGGCGATCAGCCAGGTCACGATCGTCGACGGCGACTTCCGGCGCCGGTTCGACATCGTGCTGTACCTCAACGGTCTGCCGGTCGCGATCGTCGAGCTGAAGAACGCCGCCGACGAGAACGCCACCCTGACGGGCGCGCACGCCCAACTTCAGGCGTACCTCGCGGAGTTCCCGCTCGCCTTCCGGCACGCCGTTCTGTGCTTGGTCTCCGACGGGGTCACCGCGAAGTACGGCACCCCGTTCACCCCGTACGAGCATTTTGCGCCGTGGAACATCGACGACGAGGGCGAACGCGTCGACACGACCTCGCCGGACTACGACGGCCCGGAAGCCTTGATCGTCGCCCTCTACGGCCTGTTCAACCAGCGGCGTTTCCTGGAGCTCGCCAGCGGCTTCATCAACTTTACGTCGAAGGCAAAACGGATCGCGAAGGCCCACCAACACTTTGCGGTCATCCGGGCCGTCGAGTGCATCGTCCGGGCCTCGCAGCGCGACGGAAAGGCAGGCGTCGTCTGGCACACCCAGGGCTCCGGCAAGTCTGAGGAGATGGTGTGCACGGCGGCGATGACGGCCCGCCACCCCGCCCTGAAGAACCCGACCATCGTGGTGCTCACTGACCGCAACGACCTCGACGACCAACTGTTCGACACGTTCCTCGACAGCCAGACGCTGCTGGGCCAAGAGCCAGAGCAGGCCGAAACCCGCGCCGAACTGCGGAACAAGCTGTCGAACCGTAACGCCGGCGGCATCATCTTCACCACGTTGCAGAAGTTCGGCCGTACGAAGGAAGAGCGCGACGCCGGGAGGCCGCATCCGCTCCTCTCCGACCGCCGTAACATCCTGGTGATCGTCGACGAGGCGCACCGCAGCCATTACGACAGCCTGGACGGCTACGCCCGGCACCTACGCGATGCGCTGCCTCACGCCACGTTCATCGCCTTCACCGGCACCCCAATCGCCACCGCCGAGGTGAACACCCAGGCCGTCTTCGGCAACCACATTGACGTGTACGACCTCAAGCGTGCCGTCGACGACGAGGCGACGGTGCGGGTCTACCACGAGCCGCGGATCATTCCGGTGTCGCTGCCACCGGACATCGACCCCGAGAGCATCGACGAGCAGGTGGAGAAACTCACCGCCAGCCTGGACGACGCGGAGCGGCGTAAGGCCGAGGCGTACGCGGCCACAATGAACACCGTCTACGGCGCCCCCGATCGGGTCGAGACCCTTGCGAATGATCTCGTCGAGCACTGGGAGAAGCGGCGGGAGCTGATGCGGCCGCAGCTCGGCGGGCCGGGCAAGGCGATGCTGGTCTGCGCGACGCGGGAGATCTGCGTCCGCGTCTTCGACGCCCTCAAGGAGCTGCGGCCCGACTGGGCGGACCCCGCCGTCGACAGGGGCAAGATGAAGATCGTCTTCCATGGGGTGCCCAGCGACAAGGAGGTGCTGCGCCCGCACCACCTGCGCCCGTCGCAGCAGAAGACCATCCAGGCCCGCGCCAAGGACCCGGACGACGAGCTGGAGCTGCTGATCGTCCACTCGATGCTGCTCACCGGCTACGACGCGCCGCCGATCCACACCATCTACATGGACCGGTCGATGAAGGGCGCCAACCTGATGCAGGCGCTCGCCCGGGTCAACCGGCGGTTCCGGGAAAAGCAGGACGGCCTGCTGGTCGGCTACGCCCCGCTGACCGAGAACCTGCGCAAGGCGCTCACCGAATACACGCCCAGCGACCAGCAGGACCAGACCCTCGGCCGCGAGATCGAGCGTGCCATCAGTGAGGTGTACAACGAGATCTCCGTCCTCGAGGCCATGCTGACCCCGGTCAAGTGGCGGGAGACCTTGGCCGACGAGACGGACCCGACCCGCTGGCGGCGGGCAGTGAAGAAGGCCGCAAACTTTCTGCGCAACCCGCGAACCCCCGGCAACGACGTCGAACCCGGCACGAAGCCGCTGCACCGGCGTTTCCGTGATTCAGCGGGCCGGCTGGAACGGTTCTACACGCTCTGTGCGACCAGCCGCGACTTCGTCGACCGTGCCGGCGACATCCAGCGGATGCGCCGCGACATCCACTACTTCCGCGACGTCCGGGTCTGGATCGTCAAGGAGGAGGCCGCCGACCGGGAGGCCAAAGGCCTGCCCAACACGGCCGAGGTGGAACGCTACCTGGCTCAGCTCGCCGCCGAGGTGGTTGACGCCGCCGATATCACCGACATTTACGAGGAGGCGGGCCTCGGCAAGCTGGACATCACCGAGCTCAACGGGGTGGCGTTGGAGCGCCTGCAGAACTCGGAGACCCCGCACCTGGCGGCTGCAGCGCTGCGCCGGCTGATCGAGCGAAAGATGCGCGAGGTCACCAAGCACAACGTGGTGCGTCAGGAACGCTTCTCCGCCCTGCTCGAAGACCTGATGAACCGCTACATGCGCCAGCAGCTGACCAGCGCGCAGTTGATCGTCGAGCTGGTCGAGTTGGCCAAGCTGGTGTCCGCCGACGCCCGACGCGGCCAGCAGTTCGACCCTCCGCTCAACCACGCTGAACTGGCCTTCTACGACGCCGTCGCCCAGAACGGCGCCGCTACGGAGCTCATGGGCGTCGGCACCCTCGCAGAGATCGCCCGTGAGTTGGTGAAGTCGATCCAGTCATCGATCACAGTGGACTGGTTCTCCCGCGAGCCGGTACGTGCCAAACTCCGCAGCCACATCCGCCGGCTGCTGGCCCGCTACGACTACCCGCCGGACCACGAGCGCGCCGCCGTCGACCTGGTCATCCGCCAGATGGAAACCTTCGCCAACGAGTGGTCACCCGGAGCACCCCCGAGGTAGGGACATCGGCTCGGACGAAAGGAGGCGTCATGGGTCGACAGCTCGGGATCCTGTTCGCCGACGAGGCGTGCATCTCCTACTTGAGGGAGGTCGCCGATCGGCGAGCACGCGGAAGTGGAGAGGGTGAGTGCAGGGTTTCCTTCCCCGTGCGTTCGCGGGTCGGAGCTTCAGTGGTCCTGATCTCGTATCGGGGAGCCGTGCACTTCCTGTCGGGCGTCGAGGACGACAGCCAAGCCGACGACATCCGGTGGGCGTTCCGGCTGCGAGGCCTCACCGAACTCGAACGTCCGCTCGAGGTCAACCGTCTGCGGGCGGTACTTCGAAGGGACCAGCAACGCCCCCTGGATAAGCAGGGCAAGCTGACCGACAAGGCTACCGAGGCCGTGGTCGATGTTTTGTTGACCGAGAATCCCGGGCTTGAACCGGTGATCGGGGCACTGTTTGGTATCCGGGACATCGATCTACCGCCGCCCCACAGGGCGGCGCTGGCCGAGGAACGGGATAGCTTCGCCTCTCTGTGCGCGTTCACGGGCGCTCCCGACCTACTACGGGACGGAGGCTTCCTCACTGAGGAGGAGATTAGCGGCATCACCAGCCGCGACTCTTTTCTTCCTCCGATGCCTGGCGTCAGGCCAAGAGAAGACCCAATGGTCGAGCATGACGCGAGCACGTTTCTCGGCTGGACCCGTCAGAAGACCGACCGGCTGGCCGTTCGGAAGTTCAGCGACGGCCACGGGCGCACGCTGGAGATCATGAACGTCAACCGGTGGCCGATCGAGACCCGGCTCGGCACCGACCTCATTTATTACCACCAGCAACGACGCAGTTTCATCCTGGTTCAGTACAAGCGGATGGTCCCAGACGGTTCGTCCCTGCGTTGTCGTGTCGACGACCATTTTCGAAAACAACTCGACGTGATGCGGACCCTCGACAACAAGTGCGGACAGGGGGATCCCGGTGGAGATTACCGGATGGTTCCGACGCCCAGCTTCGTGAAGATCTGTCAGCTCGACACTTTGGATGTCGACAGCACCTCAATGATCTCTGGCATGTGCATGCCTCGTGAGCAGGTCGAAAAGCATCTCGCGCGCCCAGATGCCCCCAAGTACTTGGACCCCCACACGGTCAGGGACTATCTGACCAGCACCCTATTCGCTCAGTTAGTGGCGTTGGGTTGCGTCGGCACCAGTGGTTCCGCCACGGAACTCGTCGCGCGGGAGATCGAGCTGTCGTTGCAGCACGGGAAGTCCGTCAGCGTCGGCGTTTTCAGCGACGAATCCGGACGGCGTCCTTCGTGGCGCACGCCCGCGCGGAGGTCCTCCCCGCGGAACCGTGCAGCAGCCGGAGGGCAGGACGGTCAACAGGGGTTGCTGTGGGAGTGGCCGCTTGATCAATAGGTAGCCCGCAGCTGCGCCAACTGCCCGAGGGTCGCCAGGCCCGGCCGGGGCGACGCTAGCCGCCGCATAAGGGCCTGGCGCGACCTCAAGCTGTCGGCTACTCCAGGAGACGCGCACGATTCAGTTGGCACCGGGCGAGCTGGACGCGGGAGAGTGCCGCTTCAACCGCGAACAGCAAGGCGTCGTCGTGACCGCCGAGTTCGTCGACGGCTCGGGCGATCCATGCGGCTTCCGACGGAAGCGTATCGATCTCGGACCGAAGGAAACGTCGCCCCAGTCGGCCTCCGCCGCACGGTCGCGGAGCTCGTCGATCACCTGCCGCTGAATGTACTCGTCGCCGTGCAGCGGCTCCTCGTCGAGGTGATGCAGGCGGACTCTCCTCGCCGAGCTGTTCAGGGGCTGCCCACGGGCTAGATGTGCTGTCCAGGGAGGTTGGTTGAGGTTGTGTGACGACACGGTTTGATGTCGTAGGTAGGTGAAGGCCTCCGGTTGTGGAGTGGAGCTGTCGAGGAACCGCTCCGCCAACCAGGAGGCCTTCATGTCCCACGCTAACGCTGCTCTGACCCCTCGTGCACGTCTGCGCCTGGCGCGTCTGATCGTGGATGAGGAGTGGTCGGTCGCTGCGGCGGCGCGTCGTTACGAAGTGTCCTGGCGCACCGCGGACCGGTGGGCGCAGCGATATCGGCAGCAGGGCGTCGAGGGCATGCAGGACCGTGCGTCGCGGCCGCACCGGAGTCCGGCTCGAACTCCGCGTCCGCTGGTGCGCAAGATTGTGCACCTGCGGTGGAAACAACGCCTCGAACCCGTGCAGATTGGCGGACTGCTGGGCATGCCGGCCTCGACCGTGCACGCGGTGCTGACCCGCTGCCGGCTGCATCGGCTGTCACACATCGACCGGATCACCGGGGAACCGGTGCGCCGCTATGAGCACCCGCATCCGGGCGCGATGCTGCACGTGGATGTCACCAAGTACGGCAACATTCCCGACGGCGGCGGCTGGCGTTTCGTCGGCCGCCAGCAAGGCAAGCGCAACCGCCAGGCCACCGCTGGGCGCACCGGGGCACGCAACAGCGTTTACGGACCTCAGATAGGTACCGCGTTCGTGCACACGGTCATCGATGATCACTCCCGGGTCGCCTACGCCGAGATCCGTGACGACGAGAAAGCCATGACGGCTATCGAGGTGTTACGCAATGCCGTTGGCTGGTTCGCCGCCCGCGGCGTCACGGTCGAACGCGTCCTGTCCGACAACGGCTCGGCCTACAAGTCGCATGCCTGGCGTGACGCCTGCGCCGAGCTGGGGATCACGCCGAAGAAGACCCGCCCCTACCGGCCACAGACCAACGGCAAGGTCGAACGGTTCCACCGGACCCTGACCGACGGCTGGGCCATCGCCCGGCTCTACAGCTGCGAACAAGCTCGCAGGAAAGCCTTGCCGGCCTTCCTACATCACTACAATCACCACCGACCCCACACCGCCACCGGCGGCCTACCACCCATCACCAGGTTGACCGACGTCCCTGGACAGCACAGCTAGAACGAGCATGCCTGCGCAATCAATCCGGCGAGGAGGCGACGTGGCCGCCGAGATTCCGCTCGATCGCCGATAGTTGGGCGCGGTGCTCGCCATCAGCCAGTCGAGGGCCTCCCCGTGAACAGTCGACGACTGCGGTCGATCTGACAAGGCTGTGGGAAGCCGGCATACCGGTGGCACCACGTGGTGACGACGGACGCCCCTCCCGGCCAGTATGGCGATCTCGGGCAACGTAACGAGGCCGACGCTCGCTTCAAGCACATCTGCACCTCCATGCTCCGAGATTCCACAGAATCCGTCGAAAATGGACGCCCGAGGGTAGCTGCGCAGCCGTTTGTTGGTAACCCGGGTTATCAGCGCTTCGACGCCCAACGGCTGGACTCCAGGTCAAGGCTCCTGCTGTGATTCATGGGCGTCGACGAAGCGCCGATCCGGCGAGTCGACCAGCAATCCCCTTCTTTCGACAGGAGTTCCACCATGCGCAAGATCGCTACCCTCGGCCTGCTCGCCACCGGCCTCATCGCGCTCGGCTGCGGTGCCGGCACCACCGATGACGCGACCAGCAAGGCCGACGCTGGCGGCGCCAAGGGTGACGACAAGCCGAAGACCGCGAAGGTCGGTGAGCCGGCCCGGGACGGGAAGTTCGAGTTCACGGTGAAGTCGTCCAAGTGCGGCGTCGCCAAGATCGGCAGCGACATGCTCGGCCAGAAGGCGCAGGGCCAGTTCTGCCTGGTCACGGTCAACGTGAAGAACATCGGCAAGGAAGCGCAGATGTTCGACGGCAGCAGCCAGAAGGCCTACGCGGCCGACGGTACCGAGTACTCCGCCGACACCGGCGCGGCGATCTACGCGAACAAGAACGCCGAGACGTTCCTCAACGACATCAACCCCGGCAACCAGGTCAACGGCGTCGTGGTCTTCGACATCCCCAAGAACGTCAAGCTCACCAAGCTCGAGCTGCACGACTCGATGTTCTCCGGCGGCGTCACCGTCGCCCTGAGCTGACCCCTCGCGCCGAGGGCGGGACCCGCGAAGCCCGTCCTCGGCGTACCCCTTCCCCGCACCACCGCCACCCCGATTCTCAACGCGAGGAGATCGACGTGCGCCGTGCGAGCCAGCCGACCACGACCAGGCCCACCACGACCAGACCGACCAACCGCCGTGTCGTCCGCAAGGACGTCACCCGTCCGCCGTACGAAGCACCCACCCTCTTCGACCTCGACCTGCCCGAGCGACCGGAGGGCACCTATCTGACGTCGGTCTACCAGCTCGAACGGGTGACGCCGACCATCGAGGGATTGCATGACGCGGTCAACCACCGCTACGTGCGACAGCACGATTTCCTGGTCGAGGAGCGCCTGGTCGCCGGTGCACCGGCGCTGCTGGTGCACGGGACAGTGCCGCGCCAGCGAGCCGACTGGTGCGATGTGCTCGCCTCGCTGACCGGGGAGGAAACCGACCTGGGGTTCAGCAGTGGCGGTGCCGCGTTGCTCGTCGCGGTCGACGACAACGTCTACGCCCTCACCTACGGCACCGTCGGCCGTCACATGGTCGATCTGGACCTCGCCAACCCAGGCTTCGGGATCGGCTTCGCGGTGCGGTCGCTCGCCCCCGACGAGATCAAGCAGGTACGCCGGCGGGTGTTTGGCACCACCGGCCGGGTCGACCGCAACATGGTCCCGGGCGGTCAGCACATCCGGATGTACGGCATCGACAAGTGGGGCGAGATCGTCGGCCAGGTCTGCGGGCGGACGTTCAACCCGAACCTGACCGTCTGCCGTTCCACGGGTAAGGCCACCCCGGTCGAGGGCAGCGACACCCTGCGCATCCACCTCGGCGTCGAGCCCGCGAGCCTGCTCGCCGACCTGCGGGAGATCGATCGGGTCCGCAAGCAGGAAGCACCCTTCGCTGACCTGGAGTTCATCACCCAGATCCGTCCGGTGCCGGCCACGGACCCTCGGCTGTCGACGGTGGAGGAGCAGCTGGACCGGCTGCTCCGGTTGCCGGATCCGGCGGAGGTCGGGCTGGCCGTACCGGGCCGGGTCTTCAGCGTGATCGAGCGGGTCCAGTCGTACAGGCTTCGAATGCCGAAGTCCGGCCTCGCTCCTGCGCGCCTGCCCGAACTCACGTTGGCGGACGTCCTCGCCCAGACCGAGGGCGTCCCGGACGGCGAGCGGTGGACGTCGCTCTGCAACGGACGCGTCACCCTCTACGCGGATGCAGCCGGTGCGGAGGAGATCGGCTCCACGGCAGTGTCGCGATGGATCACCGCGCAGCTCGCGCACGGTGAGAGTCAGCTTCTGCTGCACGAGGGCGGCTGGTACGAGATCGGCGACCAACACCGCAAATTCCTCCGCGACGAGATCGAGCAGATCCTGGCCAGGCCGGCCAGCTTCGCACTCCCGGCCTGGACCGCTGACCTGACGGACGAGGCGAAGTACAACGTCCACGCCGCGGATGTCTGCGGCCTGACCCTGCTGGACCGTCGGCTGCTGCGGACGAGTCAGCACCCGCGCGGTATCGAGGCTTGCGACCTGCTCGGGCCCGGCGACGAGCTGATCCACGTCAAGCGCGCGACGGGCAGCTCGGCGCTGAGCCACCTCTTCGCGCAGGGCGCGGTGTCGGTCGACGCGCTGCGGTACGAGGCTGACGCCCGCAAGGCGCTGGTCGACATGGTCGACCGGCAGCCGTCCGGGCGGATCGTCGACCTGACCTTCCAGCCCCGCAAGGTCATCTACGCGATCGCCCTCGGCTCCGGCAAGCCGCTCACCGTGAAGTCGCTCTTCACCTTCGCCCAGGTCGCGCTTTACCGGGCGATGAAGTCCCTGCGCAACGAGGGCGTCGAGGTCGAGGTCGTCGGCATCCCGTCCGCCTGATCCGTCCACGACATCAGCTCCACAGCATCCCGCTCAACAAGGAGAGAACCATGACCGAGCCCCACCACCAGCAGGACCCGTCGGCCGAGCCTCCGGCTCAGCCCGAGACCGTGGGCGCAACGAGCCCGCAGGCCGTCGTCCGAAAAAGGTCCCAGGTCCGGTGGGTCATCGCCGGTGCTGCCGTTCTGGTGCTGCTGCTCTGCTTCGGCGGCTGCGGCGTGCTGCTGGCGACGACGAACGGTGAGGAGTCGCCCGACCAGGGCAAGGCCACCCCCACCGCCGCATCCCAGTCGCGCCCCAGCACGTCCGCCCCGACCAGTGCTGCGGCGCCGACCACCGCGCCCGCGACGACGCCGCCGCCCGCACCCGTCTACGACACCCCGACGAAGGGCGACTTCAAGCTCAAGGTCAAGACCCTGCGGAAGCGGTGCTTTGGTAGCGCCGGCTGCAACATCACCTACCGGATTGACGTCACCTACACCGGCGATGGCCTCGACCCGTCCAGCACCTACGAGGTGACGTACGAGGTCAAGGGCGCGGAGGACCCGGTCATCAACACCTTCGAGGTGACCGGCGACTCCGCCTCCGTTCAGCAGGAGGAGACGGCCAGCACGAAGCGCTCCGGCGACAAGCTGACCGCGGTCGTGACCGACGTGTTGGAGCTGTGAGAGCTCAGTGAACCTGTCCCCATCACTAGACGTCAGGAGGCGTCGTGCGCCCCGATGAGTTCCTCCGCGCCCTGACCCAGCTCCACCCGCCCCTGCACGACCGCGTCCTCATCCTCCGCCCCTACACCCGCGCCACCCGTTGCGACGACTGCCAGGGCATCGGTGACGCGGTCCACCTCGCCCTCACCGCCGCCCACTACGACGAGCTGGCCTCCGCCGCCGAGCTGCTCGACACCGCCGAGCGCCTCGCCACCGCGCACACCGAACACTCGGGGCGCAAGGCGGACTGCCTGCCGCTTCCCGACCAGGACCGTGGGCGCGGCCGGGTGCTGCGCTGGGCGCAGGCGTCCGGTCCGCTGGTGGCGGCGACCGACGCCAGCTGGAAGGGCCGCGCTGGCGGCATCGGGTACGTGGTCAGCGACGGTCACTACGGTCTGCTCGGGCGGGGCACCGGCCGGCTCGACCCGACCGGCAGGTCCCGGGTGCTCGTCGACGAACTGCGCGCGGTCGACTATCTGCTCACCGGGTATGACGAGGTGCCAGCGGGCATGACCGTACTGCTGGACAGCCTGACGGCCGTGCGGTACCTGCACCGCTGGCAGGCCGGCGAGACCGACGCGATGCCCGCTGGCTACAGCCTGCGGCAGCGCCGCTGGTCCGACAAGCCGACCCTGGTCCGGCTCGCCGACCATGTGGCCCACCGCCCCGACCTGACGTTCGCGCACGTCAAGGGGCACAGCGGCCACGCCCTCAACGAGGCCGCCGACGGCCTGTCGCACATGGCGCGCCGCCGGCGGGAGGAGTCCTTCGACCTGCGTCCTCGAGCGCACGCCCTGGTCGACGCGTTCCTGCGCGACTGGCACGCGAACGCCACGCTCTGACCGCGCGACCGCGGTAGTCCGCACTTCCACCGCTCACCCCGGGCGGGCCGACGAGCCGTCGGCCCGCGGACACCACACGCCTGGAGACGACAATGACCCAGCCCGCACAGACCACCGCCCCGCTGATCGAGCTGATCTTCGACCGACTGGCCGCCGCTGACGACGTACCGACCGAGACCGCCGAACTCGTCCTCGCCGCCCTCGCCGGCGAGGAGGACCTGACCGCCGCGCTCGCCGGTACTCCCACCCGGCTCGACCCCCGCTCCCCCGCCGACGACGGTCCGGCGGAACGGATCTGGTTGAAGTCGGTGACCGTCGCCGGGTTCCGTGGCGTCGGCCCGGAACGGACCATCCAGATCGGCCCCGGACCGGGTTTCACACTGGTCGTCGGCCGCAACGGTTCCGGCAAGTCCAGCTTCGCCGAGGCCGCCGAACTCGCCCTCACCGGGGACAGCGCCCGGTGGGCCGACAAGACCAGCGTCTGGCGTACGGGGTGGCGCAACCTGCACAACCCGGACCCGTGCTGGGTGGATGTGGAGCTGCGCGTCGACGGGGTGGCCACGCCGACCCGGGTGCACAGGGCCTGGCCGGTCGGTGCCGAACTGGCCGACGCCGAGGTGACCGTCACCAGTGCTCAGGGCCGGCACGCGGACCTCTCCGAGCTGGGTCTGGCCCGCTCGCTGGAGCTGTACCGGCCGTTCCTCACCGCGGCCGAGCTGGGCAAGCTCGCCGCCGGCACGCAGAGTCAGCTCTTCGACGCGCTCTTCGCGATCCTCGGGCTGGACGCGCTCACCGACGCCGACCAGCGTCTGCTGCGCGCCGCCCGGCCGCACGACACGGCAATCAAGGGGGTACGCGCACAGCGCGCCACCCTGGTCGCCACGCTCGGCGGGATCGCCGACGACCGGGCCCGGCGGGCCGCCGTGCTGCTGCGTGGCCGGGGCGCGGTCGACCTCGACGCGGTGACGGCGATCCTCGACGAGCCGGACGAGGCGACCACCGACCGGGAGGTGCTGCTCTGTCGGGAGCTCGCCGCCCTCGCCCCGCCGCCGGTCGACGAGGTGACCCGGCTGGCCGGTCAGCTGCGGGACGCGACGGTCGAGGCCCGGCGGTACGACGGTGGCCGGTCCCGGGCCGCACTGCGTAGCGCCGAGCTGCTCCGCCTCGCCCTCGAACATCACGAGGACGAGGGCGACGGGTCGTGCCCGGTCTGCGTCACCGGCACCCTCGACGGTGGTTGGCGTGCCGCCGCCGCACAGTCGCTCGGCGAGCTTCGGCAGCGCAGCGTCGCCGCCCAGACGGCGACAACCCGGCTGACGGCTCTGCTGCGGCAGACGCACCACCTGATCGACGACCTCGTCGTGCCCGAGGGCCCCGGGTCGGAGCCGACGGCCGGGGTGCTGTGTGACGCCGTTGCCGCGCTGCGGCGCGTACCCGGGGAGCCGGCCGAGTTGGCCGACCACCTGGCCGCGCGGTACCCGGCGGTGGTGGCGGCGGTCGACGCGGCCCGCGCGTACGCCGAGGGGTTTCTGCGGCAGCGCGACACCGGCTGGCGGGCGGCGGCGGCCGACGTGCGCGAGTGGGTGGCCGCAGCCGGCGGGCTGCCGGCGCGGGAGGCGACAGTGGCCCGGTTGAAGGCCGCGCGCGCCTGGCTGAAGGACGCCGGTGCGCAGATCCGCAACGAGCGGGTCGCGCCGTTCGCCGGGCATTCGCAGCAAATTTGGGCGCAGCTGCGGCAGGAGAGCAACGTCGAGTTGGGTGCGATGACGTTGGAGGGCGCGAACACCCGGCGGCGGGTGGTCTTCCCGGTCAGCGTGGACGGCGCCGACAACGGCACGGCGCTGGGTGTGATGAGTCAGGGTGAGATGCAGGCGCTCGGGCTGGCGACGTTCCTGCCCCGCAGCTGCGCCCCGGAGAGCCCGTTCCGGTTCATCGTGGTCGACGACCCGGTGCAGAGCATGGATCCGTCGAAGGTGGACGGTCTCGCGCGGGTGCTCGCCGAGCTGGCCGAGCAGCGGCAGGTGGTCGTCTTCACCCATGACACCCGGCTGCCGGACGCGGTCCGCCGACTCGATCTCGGCAAGGCGCGGATCATCGAGGTGACCCGCGCGGAGAAGTCGGTGGTGACGCTGCGGCCCGGCTCCGACCCGGTGACCCGCTACCTGGACGACGCGTACGCGTTGGCGCGCAACGAGGAGATCCCCGCCGAGGTGCGCGGGCCGGTGGTCGCGGAGCTGTGCCGCTCTGCGGTCGAAGCGGCCTGTCACCGCTCGGTCTGGCGGAACCGGGTGGCGCGGGGTGTCCGGCACGCCGACATCGAGGCGGCCATCGAGGACGCGTCGCGTCGAGTCGCCACCATCGTCGCCCTTGCGGTGTTCGACGACGCCGAGAAGGGCGGCGAGGTGCTCGGCTGGCTGGGCCGCCGGCACGGACGACGTGCGGTGAACGCGTACCAGGCGTGTCGGGATGGTGTGCACGGCGCGTACCTGGCGGACCTGCCCGGCCTGGTCGCGGACGCCCGCCTCCTCGCGGCGGCGCTGTCGTGACCGCGCCGACGCCACAGCGCTGCCTGGCGGCGGCCGACCAGTTGCTGCGCGGCACCGGTCTGCTCGGTGCTGCGGCGATCACTGCGGGCTGGTGGCCGCGGGCGTGCGCCTGCCTGATCCGGCTCGCCCTCGAAGGCGGCATCGACGCCTACTGGCAGCGGGTCAAGCCGACCGTGGCGGAGTGCCGGCAGGGCCGCGCGAAGCAGTTGATGCTGCGCGGCCGGCTCGGCCCGGGCCGCGAAACCGCTCGTCGGGTGGCGTTCGCCTGGGCGACGCTCTCCGCCGCCACGCACCACCACTGCTACGAGCTGGCCCCCACGGCAGCAGAGCTGCGTCGCCTGCACACCGAGGTGAGCACCCTGCTCGCGCGACTTGAGCCGACCGTGGACACCAGAAAGTGACCCCGTCCCGCTGCCAACTCGTCACGGGACGTCTGGGCGAGCAGGTCAGCGCGACAGCTCCAGTGGCTTATGGTGAGAAACCGGACACCCGGTGGGCTGGTGTCCGGTCCGGGCCGTGGGATTCACGCTGTTCAGCCGGAGGGTGACCGATGACCGCGAACGCCCGCGACGTCGACGACTGCTGAGATGGACTGGGCCGGATGGGCGTTGTTCGGGTTGGTCGCCACCGCGGCGCTCACCGCGGCGATGATCACCGCTCAACTGGCCGGTCTCACACGGCTCGACATCCCCCTGGTGCTGGGGGCCTTCGTCACGGAGGACCCCGACCGGGCCCGGGTCGTCGGGTTCTTCCTCCACCTCTGCACCGGTCAGGGTTTCGCCCTGGGTTACGCGGCCACCTTCGCGCTGCTGCACCGGGCGGACTGGTGGATCGGGGCGCTGCTCGGGATTGTGCACGTCGGGATCGCGCTGACGGTGATTCTGCCGCTGCTTCCCGGTGTCCATCCGCGCATGGCCTCGCAACGGGCGGGACCGGCCAGCACGGCGGTGTTGGAGCCGCCCGGGCTGTTCGCTCTCAACTACGGCATCCAGACCCCGCTGGTCACGGCTGTCGTCCACGTCGTCTACGGGGTTTGTCTCGGGCTGCTCCTGCAGGCCAGGTGACCGGTGCCCGCCTGCCGTCCCGGCCTGACACGGGCTGCTCCTCGGCGTGGCGCATCGAGGAGCGGTCTCCATGACCGGTGGGCCACCGATCAGCGACTACGGTCTGCTGGGCGACACGCGCGCCGCCGCCCTGGTCGCGAGTGACGGCGCGATGGACTGGTTCTGCGTTCCACGCTTCGACGGCGATCCTCTGTTCGGCCGACTGGTCGGGGGCCCGGACGCCGGAACGTTCCGGGTTGGCCCGGCCGGGCCGGCAACCGTCGTTGAACGCCGTTACCGGCAGCACACCGCCACCCTGGAGACCACCTGGGCGACGGGCGGCGGGCGGCTCCGCCTCACCGAGGCGATGGTGGCCGAGGTCAGCGGTCGCCTGCTGCCCACGACACTGATCGTGCGACGGCTGTCGGCCGAGCAGGCAGCGGTCGAGGCGGTGGTGGAATTCGATCCCCGCCTTGGCGCGCAGCACCACCGGCCCCGAGCACAGCACCGGCGCCGAGGGCTCGTCTGTGAGTGGGGGGCGTTGGCGGTCGCGCTGGACAGCACGCCCACGTTCAGATGTGAACCGGGTCGGCCCACCTCGTTCACGGTCAGGCCGGGACACCCGGTCACAGTCGTCCTGGCTGTGGCCCACCGCGAGCCGATGATCCACGTCGACCCGACAGCCGCCTGGGAACTGCTCGTCGAGGACGAGGCCCGTTGGCGGGCCTGGACCGCGGAGATCGACGAGCGGTTGCCGTTCCGGGAACACGTCGCACGCAGTCTGCTCACCTTGCGGCTGCTGACCTACTCGCCCTCGGGGGCGCCGGTGGCCGCACCCACCACGTCACTGCCCGAGGATCCCGGCGGTGTACGGAACTGGGACTACCGCTATGTCTGGCCCCGCGACGCGAGCATCGGTGTCGGCGCCTTCCTCAGCGTCGGCAAGACCGACGAGGCGCGCGGTTTCCTCGCCTGGCTGTTGCATGCCACCCGGTTGCAACGGCCACGCCTTCCGGCGCTGCTCACCCTGCACGGCCGGCGCGTTCCAGCGGAACGTGAACTGGCCGGTTGGCCCGGCTACCTCAACAGCGTTCCGGTACGGATGGGTAACGGCGCCGCCGGTCAACACCAGCTCGACGGCTACGGGTGGGTGGTCGACGCCGCCTGGGTGTTCGCTCAGGCCGGGCACCGCCTCCCCGCCGAGACGTGGCGGGCGGTTCGCGGTTTCGCTGACGTGGTCGCCGGTCGCTGGCGGGAGCCCGATGCCGGTGTCTGGGAGGTACGGGAGCCGGCCCACCATGTCCACTCCAAGCTCATGGGCTGGCTCGCCCTGGACCGCGCCCTGGCCATCGCCGGCACACATCCCCTGCCAGAGCGTCAACGTCGACGCTGGCAGGACGCCCGGGACGCCATCGCCGCCGACGTCCGGACGCGAGGCTTCGACCCGACGGCGGGCAGCTACGTCCGCACCTACGGCTCTCCGGATCTCGACGCGGCCCTGCTCGTCCTGCCGCTGCTCGACATGGACCGGACCGATTCACCCCGGGTTCGGGGCACCATCGACGCCATCTGGAACAGGCTCTCCGCAGGCGGTCCGCTGCTCTACCGCTACCCGCCCGGGCGGGACGGGCTGCCCGGCACCGAGGGCGCGTTCCTGCCCTGCTCGTTCTGGCTCGTTCAGGCCCTCGCCCGCACCGGGCGTCGCCGCGAGGCCGTCGAGCTGTTCGAGGCCATGCTCGACCACGCCAGCCCACTCGGCCTCTACCCGGAAGAGGTGGACCCGGCGACGGGTGCCCACCTCGGCAACTATCCCCAGACGCTGACCCACGCCGCGCTGATCCAGGCCGCGCTCGCCATCCGGGACGCCCCCACGCGGGTAGGGTTCCGATCATGACGATTCCGCACCTGACGGCTGCTGACGGCACGGCTCTGCCGGCGATCGGGCTGGGTACGTACAAGCTGAACGGCTCGGCGGGTGTCGACGCGATCGGTCAGGCGATCCGGACGGGCTACCGGTTGATCGACTCGGCGGTGAACTACGAGAACGAGGGCGCTGTCGGCCGGGCCGCCCGGTCGGCCGGTGACGTGCGGGACGAGCTGGTCGTCACCTCGAAGCTGCCGGGTCGGCACCACCGCTACGACGAGGCGCTGACCACCATCGAGGAAAGTGTGTTCCGCACCGGCCTCGACCGGGTCGACCTGTACCTGATCCACTGGCCGAACCCCAAGGAAGACCTGTACGTGCAGGCGTGGCGGGCGCTGATCGAGGCGCGTGAGCGTGGCCTGGTGCGGCACATCGGGCTCTCCAACTTCCTGCCGGAGCACATCGAGCGGCTGGTGGCCGAGACCGGGGTCGCCCCAGTGGTCAACCAGATCGAGGTGCACCCGTACTTTCCGCAGCAGGAGGCGATCGACTACCACCGGGAGCACGGCATCCTGGTGCAGGGGTGGAGCCCGCTCGGCCACGGCAATGACCTCCAGCAGCACCCCGTCGTCGTGGAGATCGCGACCGCGCACGGCGTCAGCCCGGCGCAGACGATCCTCGCCTGGCACGTGGCCCGTCAGGTGATTCCGCTGCCCAAGGCCGCCTCGCCGCAGCGGCAGGCCGAGAACCTGGACGTCTTCGGTATCGCGCTCACCGACGCGCAGGTCGAGGCCATCACCGCGCTGGGCCGCCCGGACGGGCGGCTCTCGGACCAGGACCCCGCGGTGTACGAGGAGTTCTGACGGGCCCGCCCCACGATGCTGACGTACCTCCGGCGGGTGCCGTAGCCGGCCGGCGACCAGGCCGGCGGCGGCATCCACGAGGCCGCGCCGGGCTCGTCAGGCCGCCACCGCGGTGGCCGATTCCTGCAACGGGCCGGCGAAGTGGCACGCCGCGGCGTGCCCGTCGCCCACCTGGCGCAGCGGCGGGGTCGTGGTGGCGCAGACGTCCTCGGCCTTCCAGCAGCGGCTGCGGAACCGGCAGCCGGTCGGCGGGTCCATCGGGCCCGGCACGTCGCCGGCCAGCCGAATCCGAGTCTTCGGCGCCCCGCCGCGCACGA
>NZ_JBEZEH010000025.1:0-46472 GCF_040648775.1 Micromonospora sp. NPDC049089 | reverse complement strand
GCCCGCTGGGTGGCCGCGCCCTCGCCGCCGGCCTCGGCGAAGCCGGCCGAGATGACCACCAGGCCGTGCACCCCCGCGGCGGCGGCGTCGGCGACCACAGCGGTCGCCGCTTCCGGTGGGACCGCCACCACCGCCAGGTCCACCGGCGCTCCGGCAGCAACAGCCGACGGGTACGCGGGGAGGCCCGCCACTGTCGACGCGCTCGGATGCACCGGCACCACCGCACCGGTGAACCCGCCGTCGCGCAGGTGCCCGAGCACCGCCGCGCCGACGCCCTGGCCGGTGGCGCTGGCACCGTAGACGACGATGCCGCGCGGGGCGAGCAGCCGGGCGATCGAGCGGGCCTCGGTGCGGTGCTCCCGGCCGCGCTGCACCTCCAGGCTGGCCTCGGTGGGCGCGATGGGGAAGCTCAGGTGGACCACGCCGTCGGCGTACTCGCGCTGGACCTGGTAGCCGAAGTCGGCGAAGACCCGCAGCATCGTCCCGTTGGCCGGCAGCACCTCCGCGACGAAGCTCATGATGTCGTTGCGCCGGGCCGCGTCGGCCAGGTGCTCCATCAGCACCGAGCCGATCCCCCGCCCCTGGTAGGCGTCCTCCACCACGAAGGCCACCTCCGCCTCGGGGGCCTGCGGGCCGAGCCGCTCGTACCGGCCGACAGCGACGATCTGGTCGGCGGCCAGCACCACGAACGCCTCCCGGTCGTGGTGGTCCACCGTGACGAAACGGATCAGATCCCGTTCCGGGATGCGTGGGTACGGCGAGAAGTACCGCAGGTAGCGGGTGCGCTCGGAGAACCGGCTGTGCATCGCCACGATGCCCGGCGCGTCGGCCGGGTCGATCGGTCGCAACTGGACAGTGCTGCCATCGCTGAGCAGCACGTCGACCGGCTGGTCCAGACTCGTCACCGAACGGCCCGGCTCAGTCCCGCGGATCGTGCGGGTCGAGCCCGAGCAGCGGGAAGACCGTCTTGCGGGTGGCCGCGATCGCCCGGTCCACCGCGTTCGGCTCGCCGGTCGGCTGCCACGGCTCGTACGACGGGTCGGCGTCGTCGGTCATCCGCAGCGGCACCTCCCGGCCCAGACCTCGGGAGGTGACCAGGTCCCGCCACGCGGGTGGGGTGAGCGTGGCCGGGTCGATCGGGTCACCGGTGGCCACCGCCAGCAGGTGACTCCAGGCCCGGGGCACCACCTCGACGAGCGCGTACCCGCCGCCGCCGGTGGCCACCCACCGGCCGTCGCACAGCTCGTCGGCGAGCGCCCGCAGCGCCAGGTAGGTGGCCCGCTGCCCGTCCACCGTCAGGTTGAGATCGGCGAGCGGATCCAGCCGGTGGCCGTCGGCGCCACACTGGCTGACCAGTATCTGCGGCTTGAACGCGCGCAGCACCGACGGCACTGTCGCGTGGAACGCGCGCTGCCAGCCGCTGTCGTCGACACCCGGCGGCAACGGCATGTTGACCGCGGTGCCCTGCGCACCCGGCCCACCCGTCTCGTCCGGGAAACCCGTGCCCGGGAAGAGCGCCAGCGGGGTCTCGTGCAGGCTGACCGTCAGCACCCGTGGGTCGTTCCAGAAGATGTCCTGCACGCCGTCGCCGTGGTGCACGTCGACGTCCACGTACGCGACCCGCTCGGCGCCCAGGTCGAGCAGACGGGCGATGGCCACCGCGGGGTCGTTGTAGACACAGAAGCCGGAGGCTCGGGCGGACATCGCGTGGTGCAGCCCACCGGCCACGTTCACCGCCCGCCGGGCGTCGCCGCGCCAGACCGCCTCGGCGGCGGCAACCGTCGCGCCGGCGATGAGCGCGCTGGACTCGTGCATGCCCTCGAAGACCGGGTTGTCGGAGGTGCCCAGCCCGTACCCGGCGAAGAGCGGGTCGCGCGGCGCGTTGCGCACGGCGGCGAGGTAGGCCGGCGCGTGCACCCGGGTGAGCAGGGCGTCGTCTGCGGGCTCCGGCTTGACCATCCGCACCCCTGGCCGATTCAGGATGCCCAGATCGCGGGCGAGCGCGATGGTCAGCTCCACCCGGACCGGGTCGAGTGGATGGTCACCCATGTCGTAGGCGAGCAGCGACTCGTCCCACACCACCACAGTGTCGTCGGACATGAGCCCATCGTCGCACGAGGATCGGCGCGGGCCCACCGCACGCGCTGGTCAGCGGCCGGGTGTCGACCCCGAGGCGACCGGTCGGGCCGGGTCCGCCACCCAGTTGCTCCACGATCCAACGTAGAGCGCGGCGTCCGTCCGGCCGGCCAGGTGCAGCGCCAGCACCGCCTGGGCGGCGGTCACCCCCGAGCCGCAGTACGCCGCGACGGCCCGCCCCTCGGTCACCCCGGCGGCGGCGAACCGCTCACTCAGCACGTCGGCGGCCAGGAAGCGGCCGTCCGGCCCGACGTACTCCCCGGCGGGCAGGTTCGCCGCTCCCGGCACGTGCCCGGCCACCGGGTCGATCGGCTCGACCTCGCCCCGGTAGCGGGGCGCCGCCCGTACGTCGAGCAGCACGGCATCGTCCGCGGCGGCCAACGCGGCGGCCTGCCCGACGTCGAGCACCGGGAGATCCCCGGGGCGCACCACGATGTCACCGGGCGGTGAGGCGGGCGCGTCGGTGGAGACGGGTCGGCCGGCGGCGACCCAGGCCGGATAGCCACCGTGCAGCAGGCGCACCGGCCGGTGGCCGGCCCAGCGCAGCGTCCACCAGGCCCGCGAGGCGGCCATGCCGTCGCCGCCGTCGTACACCACCACGGGGTGACCGGCGCGGACGCCGGCGGCCCGCAGAGCCGCCTGCAACGCTGCCGGGTCGGGCAACGGGTGCCGGCCGCCGACGCCCGGCACCCCACAGAGCGCGGTGTCCAGGTCGACGAAGACGGCCCCCGGCAGGTGGCCGGCGAGGTAGTCGTCGTGCCCGGGCGGGCCGATGAGCCGCCAGCGGACGTCGAGCAGGGTGGGCGGGTCGACCTGGTCGAGCTCGGCGGCGAGCCGGTCGACCTCGACCAACGGCTCCTGGGTACCGGACATGGCGACATCCAACACCATTCGGCGGGACGGCATGCGGTTCGGCGACGGTCGTCGGCCGTTTACCCGAGGTACCATCGTGCACCGGAGGGCCGCTGACGTTATGAAGTCTCACGACCTGGTCGACACGACCGAAATGTACCTGCGCACCATCCTCGAACTCGAAGAGGAGGGGGTGCCGCCGCTGCGTGCCAGGATCGCCGAGCGGCTACGACAGAGCGGCCCCACAGTGAGCCAGACCGTCGCCCGGATGGAGCGCGACGGCCTGCTCACCGTCGAGGGTGACCGACACCTCACGCTCACCGCGCTGGGTCGCGGCTCGGCCGTTTCCGTGATGCGCAAGCACCGTCTCGCCGAGTTGCTGCTGGTCAACGTCATCGGGATGCCCTACGAGGAGGCCCACGAGGAGGCCTGCCGCTGGGAGCACGTGATGAGCGACGCGGTGGAGAAGCGGGTCTACGACCTGCTCAACCGGCCGACCCGCTCCCCGTACGGCAACCCGATCCCGGGTCTGGAGGAGCTGGGCTCCCCCGAGGCGGAAGCGACCGAGGCCGCCGAGGGTGAGCGCAACCTGGCCTTCCCCGGCCTCTCCGGGCCGGTGGTGGTCCGCCGGATCTGCGAGAGCGTGCAGACCGACGGCGACGTGCTGCGTCAGCTGCACGCCGCCGGTGTCGACCCGGGCGCCACTGTGACAGTGGCCCAGGAGCGCGACGGGGTGTCGATCGACCGCTCCGGTGACCGGGTGCGGCTGCCCCGCGAGGTCGCCTCCCGGGTCTTCGTCGCCGCCAACTGATCAACCGGGCATCCGGGCGTCACAACGCCCGGGTGTCCACCTTTTTCGCCAACGCGGTCAGGTCACCGGTCAGCTTCTCCGCCGCCGAGCGCTCACTGCCACGGGCCGTGGTCCAACTCACCGTGGCCAGCCTTCCGTCGCCGGCCAGCCAGCCGACTTCGGCGACCGGCCCGTGCCCGCTCGCCGCCGCGGTGGTCCGCTTGTACGCCTGTTGACCCAGCCCGGTGACCTTCGCCGCCTTGTCCGGCACCACGTCCGTGCCGAAGGTGGTCTTGTCGATCGTGGTCTCGGTCACGCTGAGCGCCAACTCCGGCAGGGTGGCACCCGCGGCCCGGACCACACAGGTGTGGGTGTCGCCCTGCTCGCTGGCCGCCGCCACGTCGAAGCGGACCTTCACCGCCTGCTCGATCACCGCGAAGTCCAGCAGACGGCAGGCGCCGCCCGAGGAGGCCGCCGCCACGTCCACCGCGATCGGCACCGGCGGCGGCACCGCCACCGGTTCCGCCTCGTCGGCGCACCCGCTCACCAGCAGCCCGGCCAGCCCGGCGACCATGATCCGCCCGCGCACGTTCCACCCTCTCGCCGACCGACGGCGGAAGGCGCCCGCCAGGTGTCCGTCGGACACCGTACGGGGTGTCGGTGTCGGGCGAAAGCCCCCGCTGACGCCTATTCCGACGGTGGATCGTCCACGTACGGACAGTGCCGGCAGCCGCGCCCGCAGCACGTGCCACGACGGGCCAGGAAGCCGGCGCTGAGCACGAACAGCCCGCTCGCCGGGTCGAGGTAACCAGCCTCACCGGCGGCCAACGCGGCGGTGTGCGCGGCGAGGATCCGGGCCCGGTCGGGGTGCTCCGGGGACAGCCGGGAGGGGTGCGGCTCGGTGAGCGGCCGGCCGGCCAGGGGTTTCCGCTCTTCGCTCACCGCAGCAGTCTAGGGACGGTGCGGTGTCGGCCTCCCGCTGCCTGGAATCCGGCGACATGCCCCCGGCGTGGTCGCGTTTCGTCGTACGGTCCGACGACGATCGAGGTCGACAACCATCGGATCCTACGGAGGAGACGCGATGCGGAAGATCGTTGTGCAGATGAGCCTGTCGTTGGACGGGTTCTTCGAAGGCCCGGGTGGCGACATCAGTTGGCACCAGGTCGACGAGGAGTTGCACCAGCACTTCAACGACGTGATCGCCCCGATGGGCGGGTTCCTCAACGGCCGGGTCAGCTACGAGCTGATGGCCGCCTACTGGCCGACCGCCGATCAGGACCCGACCGCCAGCGGCCCGGAGCGCGAGTTCGCCCGGATCTGGCGGGACATGCCAAAGATCGTCTATTCGCGCACCCTCGACCACGCCGACTGGAACTCCACAGTCGTGCGCGAGGTCGACGTGGAGCAGGTCCGCAAACTCACCGCCGAACCGGGCGGCGACCTGGCGCTCGGTGGGGCCGACCTGGCCGCGACGTTCGCCCGACACGACCTGATCGACGAGTACCGGATCTACGTTCACCCGGTGCTTGTCGGTCGGGGCCGCCGACTCTTCCCCGACGCCGAGACCCCGACTGGTCTGCGGCTGGTGGAGAGCCGCGTCTTCGGCAACGGCGTGGTCCTGCTCCGCCACCAGCGGGTCCGCTGACCGATGATCAGCACCTTCGCCGGGATCGACGGAACCACCCTCGCGTACCGGACGGTCGGGGTTGGAGACCCGCTCGTCTGCCTGCCGGGCGGGCCGATGCGCGACGCCGCGTACCTCGGTGACCTCGGCGGTCTGGGCGCACACCGGACGCTTGTCATCCTCGATCCGCGGGGCACCGGCCGCTCGGGGGCCCCAGCGGACGTCTCGACCTACCGCTGCGACCGCATGGTCGACGATGTGGAGGCGCTACGCGGACACCTGGGCCTCGACCGGCTGGATCTGCTCGGGCACTCCGCCGGCGCCAACCTGGCTCTGCGATACCTGACCCGGCACCCCGATCGGGTGGGCCGACTCGCGCTCATCAACCCGAGCATCCGAGCGGTCGGGCTGGAGGTGACCGCTGCCCAGCGCCAGGAGGTCATCCAGCCCCGGGCCGACGAGCCGTGGTTTCCAGCGGCGGCAGCGGCGTTGGAGTCGGTCCTCTCAGGTCAGGCCGACCCGGACGCCCGGCAGGCAATCGCGCCGTTCCTCTACGGGCGGTGGGACGAGACGGCACGGGCGCATCAAGCGGCCGAGGATGGTCAGCGCAACGACGAGGCGGCAGGGGTCTTCAGCTCCGAAGGCGCCTTCGATCCGCCGGCCAGTCGTACGGCGCTCGCCGCGCATCGAGGCCCGGTGCTGCTGCTCGCCGGTGCGGTCGACCTGGCCGCGCCGCCGGGACTGGTGGCCCGGTTCGCCGAGCTGAGTCCGCGCGCCACGCTGGTCGTCCAGCCGGGCGCCGGGCACTACCCGTGGCTCGACGACGCCGAGGTGTTCACCGCGACGGTCGCGGCATTCCTCGCCGGCTCGGATGGTGCTTGAGTCTCCACCGGGGGGAGGCGCGAGGGTGGGGGCATGAGCGGGGAGACGCGTCACACGATCGGCGAGCTGGCCCGACGGACCGGCCTGAGCGTCAAGACCATCCGGTACTACGCCGACAGCGGGATCGTGCCGCCGACCGATCGGAGCCCGGCCGGCTACCGGCGGTACGGCCCGGCGGCCGTGGCCCGGTTGGAGCTGGTCCGGACGTTGCGTGACCTGGGCCTGGACCTGGCCACCATCCGGCGGGTGGTCAATGACGAGGTGCCCCTGCACGAGGTGGCCGCCGCGCACGCCGAGGCGTTGGCCGTGCAGATCCGGGTGCTGCGGCTGCGCCAGGCGGTGCTCACCGTCGCGGCGAAACGCGGGTCGGGCCCGACCGAGGTGGATGAGCTGCACCGGCTGGCCCAGCTCAGCACCCGCGAACGCGGGCAGTTGGTGGCGGAGTTCCTGGACGGCGTATTCGCCGGCCTCGGCGACCAGACCGCGTACCAGGGTGTGATCGTCTCCATGACACCGGAGCTTCCCGACGACCCGAGCACTGAGCAGGTCGAGGCGTGGCTGGAGCTGGCCGAGTTGTGCCGGGACCGGGAGTTCCGGGCCCGGATGCGACGGCTCGCGCGGCAGCACGCCGCCGACCACGACATCCCGGGGCTGCCCCGCCCGGACGCCGTCGCGCTGGTCCGGAACGCGGTGGCACCCGCCCTCGCGGCCGGTCTCGACCCGACCAGCCCGGACGCCGGTCCGGTGGTCGCGGCCGTCACCAACCGGTACGCGAACCTGCACGGTCACTCCGACGAGGCCGACCTGCGTCAGCGGTTGCTCGACCGGCTGGTGCCTGCCAACGACCCCCGCCGGGACCGCTACCTCGACCTGTTGGCGGTGCTCAACGGCTGGTCGACAGGCGATGCGACGACGCCTGCGGTGGACTGGTTCATCCGGGCCCTTCGCCACCGGATGTCCGAGCCGGCCCGCTGAGCTGACCGGGTCGAACCAACGGCCTGGCCGCCGGTCGGCCCGGTGACGTCAGCCGAACCAGGTGAGCGACTGACCGTGGCCTCTGGTCCAGGCCAGCGGCCTTCCGTCGAGCGCGAGGACGTTGTGCAGCGCGTCGCTCGGCGGGGCGGGCAGCCCGTCGTACCGGAGCACCGTTGGCGCCTCGTTCGCCACCCAGTGCCCCGGCAGCTCGCCGACCAACCGGACGAACGCGTCCCGGCGCGGGGACGGCACCTGATAGAGCACGGACGTGTGGAAGACCACCAGCGTCGCATCGGTCGGCGCCCGCGCGGCCAGCGCCGGCAGATCGTCCACCAGGTCACCGCGGACCAACAACGGCGGGTCGGCCGCGGCCACCGCCGCCGCGGCGCGCAGCCGGGCCCGCCGATGGGCCTGTTCCGGCCAGATCAGCGCGTCCAACCAGGACACGTCGTCGCTGTCGGTCACGTCGAGCGGGTTGAGGTCGAGCCCGGCCCGCCACACCACCCGGGGTACGCCTGCCGGCGGCACCAACCCGCTGGCCGAGCAGTCGAGAAGCGGCTCACCCGAGCCGACCTGATGGTCGCCGTAGCGGTACGCGTACCGGTCGGGGTAGAGGCAGAGCCCGGCCGACGCACCGACCTCCAGCAGGGCGAGGGGCTGCGGTAGCGCGGCGAGCACCGGCAGCAGGACCGCGCATCGGCCCGCCTCGTTCGTCTGGGTCGCCCGGGTGAGCATCTGCGTCTCGATGGCCGGCCAGTGCGTCACCACGTAGTCGTGGAACGCGGCCGGGTCGTCGACCGGGCCACCGAGCCAACGGACGACGCCGAACAGCAGATTCGGCTGCCGCTTGGCCGGCGGCAGCCCGTCGAGCAGGGTGAGCAGGTCATCGTCGCGGGCGACCGCCTGCGACAGGCGTTCATACGTGGGCGACACACCGCGCGCCTCGCGGCTGCCGAACTCGGCGTACGTCTCAGCGGTCGTCATGGCCTCATCGTCGCAGCCCATTCCTCGGTATTTCAGCCCCCGTTCCCGTGCGCCGGCTCACCCGCCTCGTAGAGTGCTGCCGCGGCTGGACCATTGAGCAGCAGCTCAGCGGGGTCGCGCAGGGGCAACGGGGAGGAATGTGTCGTGCGGGGTGACGGCGTCCGGGTACTGATCGTCGGCGGAGGTGTCGCCGGGCTTGCGGCGGTTGCCGCGCTGCGCGAGTGGGGTGCCACTGTCGACGTGGTCGAGCGGGCATCCGGGCCGACCGACTCCGGCACCGGGATCTACCTGACCGGCAACGCCACCCGGATGCTCGACGTACTCGGTCTGCGGGAGCCGGTCGCCGACGTCTCCGTGGAGATCACCCGGCAGCGCAGCGCCAACCAGCGCGGGCGTCGCCTCTTCGACATCGATGTGGCCGCGCTGTGGCGGGGCGTCGGGCCGTGCGTGTCGCTGCCGCGGGCACAACTGCACCGGGCGCTGCTCGCCGGCGTCGGCGACACCCCGGTCCGCTGGGGTCGCCAACCGGTCGCGCTCCTCGCGGAGGGCGACCAGGTCGCCGTCGAGTTCGACGACGGCGCCACCGAACGGTACGACCTGGTGCTCGGCGCGGACGGGGTCAACTCGACGGTCCGCCGGCTCGCCTTCGACGGGCAGGCCGCCCGCGACCTCGGCCAGTACGCGTATCGGTGGGTCGCTCCCCGCGTCGACGACGAGCCGGTCTGGTCGGTGCAGTTGGGGCGCGGCAGGCAGTTCCTGACCATCCCGATCAGCGCCGAGCAGACGTACTGCTACTACAACGACGGTCCGGTGGCCGACCGGCCCGGCTGGCGCGACGAGCTGGCCGAGACGTTCACCGAGCCGGTGGCCACCATGCTCAAGGCCCTCGACTACGACGACAGCACCCTGCACTCCGGGCCGAACCAGGAGGTCGTGCTCGACTCCTGGTCCCGGGGGCCGGTGCTGCTGATCGGCGACGCCGCCCACGCCACCTCACCGAACATGGCCCAGGGCGCGGCGATGGCCCTGGAGGACGCTTTCGTGCTCGCCTCCTCGTTGGCCACCGCCGGGTCCGTTGCCGAGGCCCTGCGCGGGTACGAGGCGCGGCGCCGCCCGCGTACCGACTGGGTGCTCAGCCAGACCCATCGCCGCGACAAGGCCACCGGGCTCCCACCCGCGCTGCGCGACCTGGTGATGCGCCGCCTCGGCGAGCAGATGTTCCGCTCGAACTACAGCCCCCTGTTCGCCCAGCCCTGACCGACCGGCCGTGACCGGCTCGCTCACGGCACCTGGCCCGGCCGGTCGACGATGGCGACCCGCAGGAGCGCGGCAGCCGACTCCAGTGACTCCTTGCCGTTGCGTATCACCGAGTGGCGGCGCCCGAGGAAGACGTGGGTGTCGCGGTCGAAGAGCAGGTCCACGTTGCCAGCGATCACGCCGGGCATCCGGATCGCCACCCCGTGCCGGCCTGCGGCGTCCACCACGTCGGCGGAGATGACTGTCGCGCCGGGCTCCCGGGCCAGCACTTCATACAGCGCCGCGAGCGCGCGGGGCGGCACGTAGCCGTCAAGCATCGACCGCGCGGTGGTGTACGCCATGCTCTCGTCCGCGTAGAGGGCCTCCTCGTCGGCCCCTTCGGGGAGATGCAGGTCGACCGGGTGTTCCCGAAGGTAGCGAAGCAGCTCGTCCGGGTCGGTGGGCAGGTCGCCGTGGTACGCCGGCGGCTGGAACGCGTCGAGCTCCTTCGTGGGATCGGCGGCATCGTCCATCCGGAGCTCCCTCAGCTCGCCCCACCCGTTGGGGTCGCTCTCCGGTCGGTAGCGTCCCTTCGTGTACGCGACTCCGCCAGCCGACTGCCACAGCTGGTTCCGGATGGTCTGGTAGGGCCCGCTGTCCGGCAGGTCCCGGATCGTCGCCAGGGTTTCGGTGAAGACGTACTGGTCGGGTCGGGCGGTGAGTTCCGGCTGTTGTCGAGCCGCGTCGGCCGCCAGGTGGAAGATCTCCGACGCGCTGGCAGTCGGCGGCGGCTGATCGCCCAACCTCACGGTCTGGACCGCCAGCGCACCGACGGTCAACGTCACCACCAGTCCGAGCGCTCCGACGAGACGCCAACCGCGCAGGAACTGGGTATGGCGTCCGGCGGGACGGACCGCCGACGCCTCCTCGGCCCGTTGGGCGACGTGTGCGGTCAGATCCCTGAGAAGCTGCTCCTCGAACCCCTGCGGCGACCGTGCGGTCTCGTTCATCGTCATCTCCGTCTCTCAGGCGAGGGTGGTGACCGGGCGGGCGAGCACGGCGCGGACGATGCGGCGGGCACGATGCAGGCGGACCCGAGCGGCCACCGGTGACATCCCCAGCACTGTCGCCGCCTCCGCGACGCTGAGGCCGTCCACGGCGACGAGTTCGACAAGCGTCCGGGTGCCCTCGGGCAGCTCGCTCAGCGCCCTGTGGGTGCGGCGGGCCGCCGACTCGGCGTCGATCCGCTCCTCGATGCGCGCGATGTCATCGGGGCCGAGGTCCCGTCGTCCGGCCAGTCGGCCGGTCACCCGCAGCCGTTGGGCAGCCCGACGTCGCTCGTCGCCGATGACGTTGCGGGCCACCCCGTACAGCCAGCCGATCTGGCTGCCCCGCTCCGGCCGGTAGCCCGCCGCCGATTCGATCACCGCCAGGAACACGTCGGCGGTGAGGTCAGCGGCGAGATGCGGGTCGTCGACCCGCCGCGCCACGAACCGGCCCACCGCCTCCAGGTGCCGACGGTAGAAGACCTCGAAAGCCACCGGATCGGCTCCGATGCCGGAAATATCACCATCGGCTCGGCTCGGCTCATTCACAGGCCGTCCTCCCTCGTAGCCTTCACACCTCTTCTTCGTCAGGCGGAGCGCGAGTGTTACCGAACATCCGGCCGTAGGGTGACGGCGTGATCACCTGCGTCGTGCACTACACCATCGATCCCGCGCAGATCGAAGCGTTCGCTGCTGGTCCAACTGGGCAGTTGCCCTGGTGATGGGGCATGATCGAGGCACCGGCGACTGGCGGCACGGGGATGGTCAAAACCATCGGGGAGCCTCTCGCGGGCGTCGACCGCCTGGGCGCCTGCGTCGAGGAACCGTCATGACCACGACCAGCCCATCCGCCGAGCACCACACCCCATCGGGCGCGGCCCGACTCCTGCCGGGTGCACCCGTCGCCGAAGCCGTCCTGGCCGAGACCGCCGCCGCAGCCGCCCGGCTGCGCAGCCGCGGGATCACACCGAGCCTCGCCACCATCCTCGTCGGCGACGACGACGCCAGCGCCGGTTACATCGCCATCAAGCAGCGTCAGGCCGCCGCGCTCGGGTTCGCCTCCCCGCACGTGCATCTGCCGGCCACCGCCACCCAGGCCGAGCTGCACCAGGCCATTGCCCGATTCAACACCGATCCGGACGTACACGGGCTGCTCGTGCAGTACCCCGTGCCGGGGCATCTGGACTACGACGCGGCGTTGCAGACCATCGACCCGGACAAGGACGTCGACGGCATGCACCCACTGAACATGGGGCGTCTCGCCGTCGGCCTGCCCGGCCCGCTGCCGTGCACCCCTGCGGGCATCGAAGCCCTCCTGGCGTACTACGAGATCCCCGTCGCCGGCCGTGAGGTCGTCATCCTCGGCCGCGGCGCCACCCTGGGCCGCCCCCTGGCCATGCTGCTCGCCCAGAAGCGCCCGACAGCCAACGCCGCCGTCACCGTCGTCCACACCGGCGTGCCCGACTGGGACCGCTACACCCGCCGCGCCGACATCCTCGTGGCCGCCGCTGGCGTACCCGGGATCGTGAAGCCTGAGCACGTCAAGCCCGGCGCGGTCGTCATCGGCGCCGGCGTCCGCTACGACGGGCGGCGCCTCCTGCCGGACGTGGACGAAGTGTGCGCCGAGGTGGCCGGCGCCATCACCCCGCGGGTCGGCGGAGTCGGCCCGACCACCGTCGCGATGCTGTTCCGCAACGCCGTCCGCGCCGCCGAACGAGCAAACCAGTAGCCCGGTCCGCCCGACTCCAAGATCAAGTGATGAAAAGTAGGTCCCAGGGCCATCTTCAGACCTACTTTTCATCACTTGATCGAGGCGGCCTCCTGCGGTTGGAGATCTCCTCCAGGTGCTGGAGCTGGTGCTGGCGGACCATCTCGTCCCAGACCTCCTGGTCGTAGTCCGGGTTCGGCGGGATCCACTTGTGCGAGTTGTCGCTGTAGTGGAACCGCTCATCGCCTCGCCGGATCAGACTCACCGGACCCAACCCAGGAAACGTCGGTGCAGCATCCCGGCAGGCACCCAGGTCAGATCCTCGGCCGCCCAGACCAGGTAGGACCCCATGTAGAGGGCCAACGACACGGGTGCGCCCTCGAACTCGGCGTGCAACTCCGTGCGCCGGGTCCGGCAGGGCCAGGGCGCGGCGCAGCCGCCGCAGGTCCACACCGGAAGGACCGGGCCGTGGGTGGTCACGACAGACCATCCATGAAGCGCCAGGTGACCGACCGGGCGTGCCAGCGGGCCGCCCATTCCGCCTGATAACAGGGGTACGGAGACAGCCGTGCCCACCACCAGCGACAGCCTGCGCAGAGCCCGTCGACGCCGGGAAGGTGCACGGACAAGATTCGTCCGGCCTGATCCTCAGTCACTCCTGCTCCTCCCCCGGCCAGTGGCCTCGTCGGATCGGGATGCGGTGCCTGGCCCGACACGGCAGATCAGCTCCACACCGGCAGACCCACCGCCACCGTCGCCACGACCAGACCGGCCGATGCCGCCGAGCCAAGGTCAGCGCCACCGCCAGCAGGTAGTCGTCGTACGGCACCCGGTCTGGCATCGACCCTCCGATGGTTCGCGTCAGACACATCGAACTGCGCGCTCATTTTGCGCGCGCATTTTCATACGGTCAACGCTATCCACTCAAAAGGCGTGCGCGTGTCCGGTCAGCCGACGCGGCTGCCGTGGCGGCACAATGACCGCCATGGAGAGTCCGACCTTCGTTCGCTTCCAGCTCGGTGCACAGCTCCGCCGGGTCCGCGAAGAGGCCAGCGTCACGGCCGAACAGGCTGCCGACGTCATCGAGGTCTCGGCGAGCACGCTCCGGCGGATCGAAGCCGGACGCGTTGGCATCAAGGCACCGGCGCTCAACGCCCTGCTCGACCGGTACGGCGTCGCCGATCTCGAGCTGCGCGACACGCTCCTGTCGATGGCGAAGACAGGCAAGCAGCGCGGCTGGTGGGCCAAGTACGGCGATCTACCGTCTTCGTACCGCCAGTACATCGGCTTGGAGTCCGCAGCCGAGGAGGTGCAGAACTTCGAGACGTTGGTGGTCCCCGGGTTGCTCCAGACTGCGGATTACGCCCGAGCGATGACCAGCGAGGACGCCTTCGAGCCATCGCCCGAGGCCGTAGAGCGACGTGTCGCAGTGCGGATGCAGCGTCAAGAACTGATCGCATCGGGCAAGCTGCGACTCGTCGCGGTACTCGACGAAGCAGTCCTTCACCGCCAGATCGGTGGAGCGGCCATCATGGCCGAACAACTCACCGCACTGCTCGACGCTGGCAAGCGCTGGAACGTGACCCTCCAGGTGATCCCGTTCCGCGAGGGCGCCTACGCCTCGATGTTGACGAGCTTCCACATCCTCAACTTCGCGGACGGACCCGGCGTGGTCTACATCGAGGGCCTCACGGGCGACCTCTACGCGGAAGGCGAAGACGTGAGGCGTTGTACGGTGGTGTTCAACAGCCTGCGCGCCGCAGCCATGTCACCGACTGACTCGGCCACCATGATCGAGGAGATCCGGAGCGCGAGGCGCGAGGCGTAGGAGACGCGCAGTGGATTCGCAGTGGCGCAAGAGCACCCGCAGCGGCAGCAACGGCGCCTGCGTCGAGGTCCGGCAGGTCGAGCACGCTGTCGAGGTCCGAGACAGCAAGGACTGCAACCGCCAGACCCTTCGCTTCGAAGCTCAGTGTTGGCAGAACTTCATCTCAGCACTAGAGCGCTGATTAGCGAGGTTCCGGCTTACTGCGCAAGCCGGAACCTCCAGCCGAACTAATGCGATACGTCCACGCATCTAGAAGTGCAACTAAGCATCGACGGTAAATGCTCCGGCAATCTTAGCCGCAATGTCAGGAACGCTATCGATCTCGGTCGTGAATCCAGCCAAATCTGGAAGTATCCCGCTGTATTGCTTGACGTCCTCGAAAGTGACGCCGCTCAACACAGGTATCAACGTCTCCTTGTGCAGCAGAGCACCGAGTTCACGTTCGGTCCAAAACCGCCCAGTTAGATAAGCAGGGGTAAGCACTACCACTCCAGCCCGAGCCTTCCGCAGGCCTTGATCCATCTGTAGGGAGAGGCTCTTACCTGGGCGGATGATCAGCTCGTCAAACCAGACGCTGAGCCCCAAGTCAACAAGGCTGCTGCAGAGCTCATTCGCGACACGACTTCCATCGATCCTTGCGTAGCTCAGGAAGATGTCGTACTCACGCGAATCTTGGGGTATAGCATGCTGGACACGCTCTACCAACACCCGTTCGTCTTGACTGTAGGCGGTGCTGGACCGGCCCGCTGCAGCAAGCCGATGATTTATGTCATCGATCAACTTCTTGTTATGCGCCTGGGCTCGCCTGTTGTGCTGGTCGACAAGGCGGCTGCGCTCGGCCAACGCCTTACGATTTTGAGCTTCAATCTTTCGGTTGTGAGCGGCGACGTCCCGCTTAAGCTGCGTTTCGACCTGCTTGAACTGCTGCTCTACCTGCCTTTGAGCTGCGCGCATACGGCGCCTGAACTCGCTAGGGCTAATCGCCATCATGGCTCCTCGAGTGAAGTCTGAGACTCCAACCTCAACTGCCCCTGCTTCCCATTCCCAAGATTGGGAAGCAGGGGCAGCGGGTTGGTCCGCCTGCGACTCAGAGTCACGGCGGGCTGGGTGTTCGCATGTAACCAGACGGGCGGCAATCAACTTCGGCGCCCACCTGGATGCTTACTACTTCCGGCTCTCCTTGACGGTCGTAGCCGGATGCGACTTGCCGTACTTAGCCGTCACGAAACGACCAGTCACGGCACTGCGATACGTGCCAGCGGCCTTCTTCGCCATGATGCAAAACACCCCCTCTCCGCACTCGATCGACTTGCACGATCGAGCCGGGAGGAGCGAGGATCCGTGGTGCACACCAGTCGGGCTCCATCCCGGCTCACGAGCCCCAGGCGCGCCAACGCCCGGGGCTCGTTGCTTGTGTCAGCTGCAGCCGCTGGTGGAGCCGCAGCCCTCGCAGACGTAGCAGCTACCGGCGGGGCGCATCTTCGTACCGCAGGTGAAGCAGAGCGGCGCGTCGGCGGCCTTGCCGATCACGGCCTCCAGCAGTTCGGTGCTGGAGCCCACGCTCGGAGCCGGCTTGGCGGCGGCCACGTCGGCCATCTCCTGGGCCGGCTGGGCGACAGCCTCCGGCTTGGCCGGGGTCTCCACCGGCGCGGACGACGCCATCGCGGTGAGGTCGGCACCGGTGACGGCGGCGGCCTCCGCGTCGGCCTCGGCCCGCAGCTGCGCGGCCCGCTCCGACGCGGTGAAGATGCCCAGCTCGGCGCGACGCTCGTAGGGCAGGAAGTCCAGTGCCAGGCGACGGAAGATGTAGTCCATCACCGAGGCTGCCATCCGCACGTCCGGGTCGTCGGTCATGCCGGCCGGCTCGAAGCGCATGTTGGTGAACTTGCTGACGAACGTCTCCAGGGGCACGCCGTACTGGAGGCCGATGCTGATGGCCACCGAGAAGGCGTCCATCACGCCGGCCAGGGTCGAGCCCTGCTTGGACATCTTCAGGAAGACCTCACCGAGGCCGTCGTCCGGGTAGGACGACGCGGTCAGGTAGCCCTCGGCGCCACCGACGGAGAAGCTGACCGTCTCGGACGGGCGCTTCTTCGGCAGGCGCTTACGCACCGGCCGGTACTCGATGACCTTCTCGACCGCGGCCGGCGCGGCCGTTGCGGTCTCGACGGCGGCCGGCTCGGTGGTCTTGTTGGACTTGGCCACCGACAGCGGCTGGCCGACCTTGCAGTTGTCCCGGTAGATCGCCAGCGCCTTGAGGCCGAGCTTCCAGCCCTCGAAGTAGATCTTCTCGACGTCCTCGACGGTGGCCGCCTCCGGCATGTTGACCGTCTTGGAGATCGCGCCGGAGACGAACGGCTGGATGGCCGCCATCATCCGCACGTGACCCATCGGGGCGATCGTCCGCTCCCCCATGGCGCAGTCGAAGACCGGGTAGTGCTCCGGCTTGAGGCCGGGGGCGTCCACCACGTGGCCGTGGTCGGCGATGTGCTCGACGATCGCCTCGACCTGCTCCTCGGGGTAGCCGAGGCTGCGCAGGGCGCGCGGCACCGTCTGGTTGACGATCTGCATCGAGCCGCCGCCGACGAGCTTCTTGAACTTGACGAGCGCCAGGTCCGGCTCCACGCCGGTCGTGTCGCAGTCCATCATGAAGCCGATGGTGCCGGTCGGGGCGAGCACGCTGGCCTGCGCGTTACGCCACCCGTTCTTGTCGCCGATCTTGTTGCCCTGGGTCCACTGCTTGGTCGCCTCACGGACGATCGCGGTGGCCACCGGGCTGGTCGGCTTGATCTCGTCGTTCGCCGCGGCGTGCTTGCGCATGACCCGCTTGTGCGGCTCAGCGTTGCGGGCGTAGCCGTCGTACGGGCCGACGACGCCGGCCAGCTCGGCGGAACGGCGGTAGGCGGTGCCGGTCATCAGCGACGTGATCGACGCGGCGACCGAGCGGCCCTGCTCCGAGTCGTACGGCAGGCCGGAGGCCATCAGCAGGGCGCCCAGGTTGGCGTAGCCGATGCCCAGCTGCCGGTAGGCGCGGGACGTCTCGCCGATCTTCTCGGTCGGGAAGTCCGCGAAGCAGATCGAGATGTCCATCGCGGTGATGACGAACTCGACGGACTTGACGAACTTCTCCACCTCGAAGCCACCGTCGGCGCGGAGGAACTTCATCAGGTTGAGCGACGCCAGGTTGCACGACGAGTTGTCCAGGTGCAGGTACTCCGAGCACGGGTTCGACGCGGTGATCCGCCCGGTCTCCGGGCAGGTGTGCCAGTCGTTGATCGTGTCGTCGTACTGCAGACCGGGGTCGGCGCACTCCCAGGCTGCCTGGGAGATGGAGCGGAACAGGTTCTTGGCGTCGACGGTCTCGATCACCGAGCCGTCCAGCCGGCCGCGCAGGTCGAAGCCCTTGCCGTTCTCGACCGCCGACATGAACTCGTCGGAGACCCGGACCGAGTTGTTGGCGTTCTGGTACTGCACGCTGACGATGTCGGAGCCACCGAGGTCCATGTCGAACCCGGCGTCACGCAGCGCGCGGATCTTGTCCTCCTCGCGCGCCTTCGTGACCACGAACTCCTGGATGTCCGGGTGGTCCACGTCGATGATGACCATCTTGGCCGCCCGGCGGGTCGCGCCGCCGGACTTGATGGTGCCGGCGGAGGCGTCCGCGCCGCGCATGAAGCTGACCGGGCCGGAGGCGTTGCCGCCGGAGGAGAGCAGCTCACGGGACGAACGGATGCGCGACAGGTTGACCCCGGAGCCGGAGCCGCCCTTGAAGATCAGCCCCTCCTCCTTGTACCAGTCGAGGATCGAGTCCATCGAGTCGTCGACGGCCAGGATGAAGCAGGCGCTGACCTGCTGCGGCGACGGCGTGCCGACGTTGAACCAGACCGGCGAGTTGAAGCTGAACACCTGGTTCAGCAGCATCCAGGTCAGCTCGTGCGCGAAGACCTCGGCGTCGGCCGGGCTCGCGAAGTAGCCGTACTCCTCACCAGCGGTGCGGTAGGTGGTGACCACCCGGTCGATCAGCTGCCGGAGCGACCACTCGCGCTCCGGGGTCCCCACCGCTCCCCGGAAGTACTTGGTGGTGACGATGTTCGCGGCGTTGACGCTCCACGACTCCGGGAACTCCACCCCACGCTGCTCGAAGTTGATCGAGCCGTCCCGCCAGTTCGTCATCACGACGTCACGGCGCTCCCAGGAGAGCTCGTCGTACGGGTGGACCCCCTCGGTCGTCCACACCCGCTCGATCTTCAGCCCCGCGCCTGCCTTGTTTCGTGAACGGCTAGTTGTCACGCCGTCGCCCCCCTCGTCTGCGCGGTGCCCCACCGCGCGTCCCAATCTCTTTGAAAAACCGTGAAGACTCAGCTGGTACGGCCGGCGGTTTCCACCGCATCGGCCCGGCCCTGCTCCCGGGCTCGCGCCGCGGCCCGCAACGTCTCGATCTCGCGCTCGAAGTCGGCGAGCGAGTCGAACGAGCGGTAGACGCTGGCGAACCGCAGGTAGGCGATCTCGTCCAGGTCGCGTAGCGGACCCAGGATCGCCAGGCCCACGTCGTGGCTGGGGATCTCGGCGGCCCCCTTGGCCCGGACCGACTCCTCCACCCGCTGCGCGAGCAGCGCGAGGGAGTCGTCGTCCACGGGCCGGCCCTGGCACGCCTTACGCACCCCGCCGATGATCTTCGTGCGACTGAACGGCTCGGTCACCCCGCTGCGCTTGACGACAGCGAGGACCGCCTCCTCGACGGTGGTGAACCGCTTGCCGCACTCCGGGCAGGATCGCCGCCGTCGGATGAGCTGGCCGTCGTCGGCCTCCCGCGAGTCGACCACCCGGGAGTCAGCGTGCCGGCAGTACGGACACCGCATCGCCTACCTCCTAATCGTGATCAACCGCGTCGTACCGGGCACACCCGGGCACGACTCACCACGGCGATGTGATGCGCTCACAGCGCCCGCCGTGGTGAACCTTACGGGAGTGCGGTCGGTAGTCAGACCCAACCTGTAGGCAACTTACGCCCGTGTCACTACTACATCTAGGGGTCGACGGTATGTCGCTGCGGAAGCCGGGTCAAGTTGGTCGGCGTGTCCGGCGCGTCACGGACCATCCGGTCATCAACGCACCGCACAACGCCCGAAGACCCAACGTCACGATGCCGCCCGGGTTACCGGCCAGCGGGCCGGACCCAGCCGGAAAATGATGCAGGATCGAACACCAGTGCTACCTGACGTACCATTTATCAGAACATCCGTACGAGCGGAGCGCTTTTTCACCCCGACACGCCGGTGAGAGGTCGTACAGATGTTTGAAAATGACTGATCTCACCTATACGGTCATGAACAACGTGGCACCACCGCACGCACCACGAGCCGACGAGGCACCCAGCGCCGACCAGGGAGGACGGACGTGACCGAGGACCGGGCCAGCCGGCCGAAGAGCCCGCAGCAGATCACCGAGGCGGGCCCCCCGGCCACCCGACGCCGCAGCGCCGCGCGCAGCCGGACGGGTCAGCCCGCCGTGCGTCCGGTCACCCCGGTGGTCAGCGCCTTCCCCGACCCGGCGACGGTCGACCTGACCGCCCGCCAACGGCGCATCCTGGAGTTCATCCGCACCTGGGTGGAACGGCACGGCTACCCGCCGAGCGTCCGCGAGATCGGCGAGGCGGTCGGCCTGGTGTCGCCGTCCAGCGTCGCCTACCAGCTCAAGGAGCTGGAGAAGAAGGGCTTCCTGCGCCGCGACCCGAACCGGCCGCGCGCGGTGGACGTCCGCGCCCCCAGCGAGGCGATCGACGACGAGTTGTCGAGGGCACAGCGGCCCACCCCGGCGTACGTGCCGATGCTCGGTCGGATCGCCGCCGGTGGGCCGATCCTCGCCGAGCAGGCCGTGGAGGACATCTTCCCGCTCCCCCGCGAGCTGGTGGGTGAGGGCGAGGTCTTCATGCTCCAGGTCAAGGGCGACTCGATGCTCGACGCGGCGATCTGCGACGGCGACTGGGTGGTCGTCCGGCAGCAGCCGACCGCCGACTCCGGCGAGATCGTGGCCGCCATGCTCGACGGCGAGGCGACGGTGAAGACCTACCGGCGGCGCGACGGGCACGTCTGGCTGATGCCACAGAACCCGGCCTTCGACCCGATCCCCGGCGACGACGCCACCATCATGGGCCGGGTCGTGGCGGTGCTACGCCGGATCTGACCGATCGGCGGGTGGGTGCCACCAGCGCTCACCCGCACCGCTCGTCAGATCGGGTGAGCGCTACAGCGTCCGATCAGTAACGGTCGCCCCGTGGGCCGCGACCGCCCCCGGGATACTGCCCGTACGGATCGACGGGCGCGTCCTCGTCACGTCGCCGGCTGGGCCGCTGACCCCGGTAGTCGGGCTCCTGCCCACCGCGCCGGGGCGGCTCCGCGCGACCGGGCTGACCGCCGTCACCACCGCCGTACACGCCACCGCCAGGACGGCCACCGCCGCCCTGCGGACGACCACCGCCACCCTGGGGACGGCCACCGCCGCTGGCGGGGGGACGACCACCACCCCCGACCGGGGGACGACCACCGCCACCAGCGGGGGGACGACCACCACCGCCGTAAACGCCGGCACCGCCGCCGTCGGGTCGCGGCGCACCGTAGCCGCCGTCAGCCGAGGCCGGCCGGCCGCCACCGCCGTACACCCCACCGCCCGCCGGGGCCGGGCCACCGCGACCCGCGCCACCCGCCGGGGCCGGGCCGCCGCGACCCGCACCACCGCCGTAGACAGCGCCGCCGGCCGGTGCGCCGCCCCCGTACACACCACCCCTGCGGTCATCGTCGGCAGGGAACCCGTCAACGGCACGGCCGGCACGCGGGCCGAACGGCTCATCGTCCGGCTCCGACGGGTCGGACGCGTCAGCTGTCGGCGGCCGACGGCGAGCGCGAACGATGCCGAAGATTCCGGCGGCGACCAACAGCAGGCCGATCAGCCCGACGGCCCCCACCAGGTACGTGATGTCGTCGAGGCTCAGCCCGTCGGTCCAGGACTTCGAGGCGGCCGGTTTGGCACCGTCCTCGGCGGCCAGTGGCGCGGCCGTCGACGTGGACGGGGTGTAGCCGAGGATGTCGATCGGCTCGTCCTCGCTGAACCGGCCCGCGTCGGAGACGGTGAGGAACGACTTTCCGTCCGGGGTGTAGCTGATGGCCTCGCCGAACGGGTCGGCCAGCGGCGTGACCCGCGGCTTGCCGGTGGTGAGCGCACCCACGATGTCGCCACCGGTCACGTCGAACTCGAAGGCGTCCGCGTACGTGCGCAGAACCACCCGGGAGCCGTCCGGTGCCCGGGACGCGCCGGTGATGGCGATCCGGCCGAACGTGTTGAGGGTGTTCTCCGTCTGGGTCTTCGGCAGCGTGAGCTCGCCGGCCTTACGCATCGGCACCGGCTCGGTGTCGCCGCTCTTGAGGGCCGCCGACGGCGTGTAGATCTCGGCCTTGCCGCTGGTCACCTTGGTGATGATGAGCGGTTTTCCGTCGTCGCCGATGAGCAACGCCTCAGCGTCGTGCGGTTTGGCCTCGGGGTAGGAGAGCCGGTGCAGCGTCGGCTGCTTGGCGCCGGTGACCGGCATCGACCAGAGCGCGACGCGGCTGCGGCGCTCCTTCGAGTCGGGGTTGTCACCGGTGTCGGCGATCCAGAGGGTGCGGCCGTCCTTGGACAGGGCGAGATCCTCGGTGTCGAACGGACCCTGCCCCGAGTAGCGGACCGGCTCCTTCGAGATCTTGCACTTGCTGTCGAGGAAGAAGACCCGCTTGCGCTCGGCGACGTCGGTGCCGTCGTTGATGACGATGTAGCCACTCTTGGTGGCAACCAGCCCGGACAGCTCCCGTAGGCGCTCGTCGGTGATCGTGCATCGCTTCTGGCCAGGGTTCGCGGCGGGCGGCCCGGACGCCCCAGGGGCGGGAGCCGCCGCGGCGGATCCGGCGAGCGCCACGGTTGCCCCGAGCAGGCCGAGGGCAACCGTGACCGAGGAAACAACGCGGCGCATTCGGCCAGTGTCGCATGCCGCGCGTTTCCGGGGGATGACGCCGTGGCCGCTCAGGATCGGCTGCCGGCCGCCTGCCCCTGCCGTTCCACGTCGAAGGCCGTCAGCTCCGCCGCCAGCTCCGCGCCGACCCGGACGTGCAGCAGAGTGCCCTCCGGCAGGTGCGACGTGCTGAGCACCTCACCCGTACGGTGCGCCCGAGCCACCAGGTCGCCCCGGTCGTACGGCAGCACGGCCCGGACCTCGACGGCCGGACTCGGCAGCCGCTCCTCGATCGCCGCGCGCAGCTCGTCCATGCCCCGCCCGGAGTGCGCGGACACGAAGATCGCGTCTGGCCAGAGCCGCTTGAGCCGCAGCAGAGTGTCCTCGTCAGCGGCGTCGGTCTTGTTGACCACCAACAGCTCGGGGAGCCGGTCCGCGCTGACCTCGGCAAGCACCGTGTGGACCGCCCGGACCTGCTCCTCCGGATCCGGGTGGGTGCCGTCCACGACGTGCACCACCAGATCCGCCTGCGCGACCTCCTCCAGCGTCGAGCGGAACGCCTCGACGATCTGGTGCGGGAGGTGTCGGACGAAGCCGACGGTGTCGGAGAGGGTGTAGAGCCGCCCGTCCGAGGTGGTGGCCTTGCGGGTCGTCGGGTCCAGCGTGGCGAACAGCGCGTTCTCCACCAGCACGCCCGCGCCGGTCAGGCGGTTGAGCAGGCTGGACTTGCCGGCGTTGGTGTAGCCGGCGATGGCCACCGCGGGGACGGAGTTGCGGGAACGGCGGGAACGCTTCGTCACGCGTACCGTCTTCATGCTCTTGATCTCGCGACGCAGCCGGGAGATGCGGTGGCGGATGCGCCGCCGGTCGGTCTCCAGCTTGGTCTCACCGGGACCACGGACACCCACACCGCCGCCGGCGCCGCCACCCCGGCCGGAACCACCGGTCTGCCGGGAGAGCGTCTCACCCCAACCGCGCAGTCGGGGCAGCAGGTATTCGAGCTGGGCCAGCTCGACCTGCGCCTTACCTTCCTTGCTCTTGGCGTGCTGGGCGAAGATGTCGAGGATCAGCGCGGTGCGGTCGACGACCTTTACCTTGGTGCGCTGCTCCAGGTTGCGCAGCTGCGACGGGGACAGCTCACCGTCACAGATGACCGTGTCGGCGCCGGTGGAGAGCACCACCGCGCCAAGATCGTCGACCTTGCCACGGCCGATGTACGTGGCCGGGTCAGGTCGGGTACGACGTTGGATGAGCCCTTCGAGCACCTGCGAACCGGCGGTTTCGGCCAGCGCGGCGAGCTCGGTCAGCGAGTTTTCCGCGTCGGTGACAGTGCCTTCGGTCCAGACGCCCACCAGGACGACCCGCTCCAGCCGCAGCTGGCGGTATTCCACCTCGGTGACGTCGGTGAGCTCGGTTGACAGGCCCGGGACGCGTCGGAGGGACTGCCGCTCCGACAGATCCATCTCGCCGGTGGTGACGTCGTCGAGCTCGTCCTCGACGGGGACAAAGCTCTCCTGGTCTCGCAAGCGGTTCTCCTGTCCGTTTTGATAAGTAGAACGTAATCCTGACATGACACAACGCCGAACGCACCTGCTATATGCCCATGGTGAAGGTCGCCAAAAGTGGGGGCGAATGCTGGTCGGCCGCGACAACCCGGTAGAAATGCGGGCGGCGGCCGAACGGCCGCACAGCCGTTACGGAGGGATCCCGTGGCCATCACCCGACTGCCCAGCGCCGGATTTTCGATCACCATCCGGATCGCCGTGACCGCGGACGCCTCCTCGATCGGCCGGCTCACCACCTCCGTCGGCGAGGCCGGGGCGATCGTCACGGCGCTGGACGTGGTGGACTCGGACCCGACCAACGTGATCGTCGACCTGACCTGCGACACCGCCGACGCCGGCCACGCCGACCAGGTGGTCGACGCGCTGACCGCGCTGGACGGCGTGGACGTGCGCAAGGTGTCGGACCGGACGTTCCTGCTGCACCTGGGCGGCAAGATCGAGGTGACCTCGAAGGTCGCGCTGCGCAACCGCGACGAGCTGTCCCGCGCGTACACCCCCGGGGTTGCCCGGGTCTGCATGGCGATCGCCGAGAACCCGGCCGACGCCCGGCGACTGACCATCAAGCGCAACACCGTCGCTGTGGTCAGCGACGGCTCGGCGGTGCTCGGGCTCGGCAACCTCGGCCCGGCCGCGTCGCTGCCGGTGATGGAGGGCAAGGCCGCGCTGTTCAAGCGCTTCGGCGGGGTGGACGCCTGGCCGGTGGTGCTGGACACCCAGGACACCGACGAGATCGTGCAGATCGTCAAGGCGATCGCTCCGGCCTACGGCGGCATCAACCTGGAGGACATCGCCGCGCCGCGCTGCTTCGAGATCGAGGCCCGGCTGCGCGAGGCGCTGGACATTCCGGTCTTCCACGACGATCAGCACGGCACCGCGATCTGCGTGCTGGCCGCGCTCACCAACGCGCTGCGGGTGGTGGGCAAGCAGCTCGCGGACGTCCGGGTGGTCGTCTCCGGAGCCGGCGCGGCCGGCACCGCGATCATGAAGCTGCTACTGCGCCAGGGCGTCGGCGACATCATCGCGTACGACCGGGAGGGCGCCCTGCACCGCGGGCTGACCGGGCTCAACTCGGCGTGGCAGTGGCTGGCGGAGAACACCAACAAGGAGAACTACTCCGGCGACCTGCCCGGAGCGATCCGGGGCGCCGACGTGTTCATCGGGGTCAGCGCGCCGAACCTGCTCACCGGCGACGACATCGCGCAGATGGCGAAGAACTCGATCGTCTTCGCGCTGGCCAACCCCGACCCGGAGGTCGACCCGCGGGAGGCGCGTAAGCACGCCGCGGTGGTCGCCACCGGCCGTTCGGACCAGCCGAACCAGATCAACAACGTGCTCGCGTTCCCCGGGGTGTTCCGCGGCATGCTGGACGCGCACGCCGAGGAGTTCACCGAGGAGATGGCCATCGCGGCCGCCCGGGCCATCGCGGACGTGGTCGGCGAAGACAAGATCAACCCGACGGTGATCGTGCCGAGCGTGTTCGACTCCCGGGTCGCCCCGGCGGTCGCCGCCGCCGTCCGCGCCGCCGCGCACAACCCCAGCCCGCTCCCGGCCGCCGACCCCGGCCCCGCCGACCTCCCCGAGATCGCCGCCACCGCCAGCGCCACGCCGTAACCCCAACCCCGCCCGGCCCTGCCCGCGCCCAGCCCCGAACCGTCCGTTGATCATGAAGTTATTGCTTCGACACGCCGAGCAGCGTGGCAATAACTTCATGATCGACGGGGCGACCCCGAGGGGCGAACCCGGGGGTGGTCAGGCGGGGAGGGTTACCTCGCCGCTCGCCACCAGGACGGCGGGGCCGGAGAGCCAGCAGGAGGTCTCGGTGACGGTCACCGTCAGGCGACCGCCGGGCACGTCGACGGCGACCACTCCGGTGTCGCGGCCGGCGTCGCGCAGTGCCACCGCGCCCACCGCGCAGGCGCCGGTGCCGCAGGACAGGGTCTCGGCGCTGCCGCGCTCGTACACCCGCATCAGGCTGTGCTCGTCGGTGCCGTCGACCGGGTCGCCCGCCACGATGAACTCGACGTTCACCCCGCTCGGGAAGACCGCCGGGTCGAACCCGGGCGCGACGGTCAGGTCCAGCGCCGACAGCTCCACGCCGGCCGGCAGGACGCAGACCAGGTGCGGGTTGCCGACGTCCACCACCGCACCGGTCAGGGTCAGCCCGCCGAGTGTGGCGGCAGAACTGTCGTACACCTGGGGTCGGCGCATCTCGACGGACACGGCGTCGCCCTCGACCAGCGCGCGCACGACGCCGGCCCGGGTTGCCACCGGCAACGCCGCGCCGGCGGGCGTGGCCAACCCGCTGTCGAGCAGGTAGCGCACGAAGACCCGAGCGCCGTTGCCGCACATCTCGGCGAACGAGCCGTCAGCGTTCCAGTAGTCCATGAACCACTCGGCCTCGCCGGCCAGACCCGCGCCGTCCGGATGCTTGGCCGCGCGGACCACCCGCAGGACGCCGTCCGCGCCGATGCCCCGACGCCTGTCGCAGAGCGCCGCGACCAGCTCCGGGGTCAGGTCGAGCTGACCGTCCGGGTCGGGAAGGAGGACGAAGTCGTTGCCGGTGCCGTGGCCCTTGGTGAACTCCACGCCCCCATCATCGCGCAGCGGCCGGCACCAGACGCAGGGCGGCCCCGATCAGGTCCGGGGTCGCCGAGT
Source organism: Micromonospora sp. NPDC049089 (assembly GCF_040648775.1). NCBI lineage: Bacteria > Bacillati > Actinomycetota > Actinomycetes > Micromonosporales > Micromonosporaceae > Micromonospora > Micromonospora sp. NPDC049089. Next base: position 20,213 of record NZ_JBEZEH010000025.1, on the reverse strand, counting down.
CCAGCCAGTGGATCCGCGGGTCGCGGCGGAACCAGGACCGCTGCCGACGGACGAACCGCCGGGTCGCCCGGACCGTCTCGTCGTGCGCCTGCGCCTCGGTCAGCTCACCGGCGAGCAGGCGCAGCACCTGCTGGTAGCCGAGCGCCCGACTCGCCGTCCGCCCCTCGGGCAGCCCGCGCCCGACCAGCTCACGGGTCTCCGGCACCAGGCCGTCGGCCCACATCCGGTCCACCCGCAGCGCGATCCGCTCGTCCAGCAGACCGGTGTCCAGGTCGACGCCGAGCTGCACCGACGGGTAGTACGGCGTGGGCTGTGGCAACGAGGCGGCGAACGGCGCGCCGGTCAGCTCGATCACCTCCAGGGCCCGGACGATCCGCCGGCCGTTGGCCGGCAGGATGCTCTCGGCGGCGACCGGGTCGGCGGCGCGCAGCCGCGCGTACAGAGGGGCCGGGCCGACCTCGGCCAACTCCCGTTCCAGCCGCTCCCGCAGCGCCGCGTCCGTGCCGGGGAACTCGAAGCGCTCCAGCACCGCCCGCACGTACAGCCCGGAGCCACCGACCAGCAGCGGCACCCGCCCCCGCGACAGGATGTCGTCCACCGCCGCGCGGGCCAACCGCTGGTACTCCGCGACGCTCGCCGCCTCGGTGACCTCCCAGACATCCAGCAGGTGATGCGGCACCCCGTCCCGCTCGGCGAGGGTCAGCTTCGCCGTGCCGATGTCCATGCCCCGGTAGAGCTGCATCGAGTCGGCGTTGACCACCTCCCCGTCCAGGGCATGCGCCAACGCGATGCTCAGCGCGGACTTGCCGGCCGCGGTCGGGCCGACCACAGCGACCACCATGCCTGTCACGCCCGCTCCCAGGACGCCACGAAGTACGCAACCCCGTAGGGAGCGGAGTCGTGCAGCAACTCGCCGCGCCACCCACCACCGGCAGCGCGGGCCGCGCCCGCGAGCACCTGCCAGGGGGCGCGACCGGCGGCCTTCAGCTCCGTCGACACCACCGGGTCGAGGTCGAGCAGGGCGTCCAGGTCCGCGTCGGCCAGCGCTTCGGCAACCCTCTGGTCGTACGGGAGGGCACGCGCGTCGTCGTACCCGGGTGCTTTCTCCCCGCGGCAGGCCGACCCGTCCCCGAGCACCAGCGACGCCACCCGGTCACCGGCGGCACCGACCTCGTCGGCGAGCACGGCCAGCTCGGCCGGGCCGGCGTCGGCGGCCACCTGCACGGCCGTCACCGGCGGTCGGGTTTCGTGCCGGGCCAGCAACCACGCGCCGATGGTCAGGCTCAACGGCAGCACCGCGCCCCGGTCCGGTTGGCCCGGCACCAACGGCACGTCCAGGTCGACACCCCACGGCTGAAGGGAACCGGTCGCCGGGGTGCGGATCGGGCCGGTCACCGGGCCGGTGCCCACCAGGACCACAATGTCCGGATCGGTGGTCAACAGCCGGCGTACGGCGGTGTCACAGGCCGCCCGCAGATCGTCCAACTCCCTGGCTGCGGAGCCGGCCACCTCGGGCACGAGCAGGGGCGGATGCGGGCAGACGGCGGCGGCGACCAGTGGCACCCGTCCACCGTAGCGGGAATCCCCGGTGCGTCTCCGCGCCGATCCGGTCATTCGGCCCCTAGGACACCGTATGGTCACGGTCGGCGATAGGCGCTCGACGCGGACCGGGTCGGACCTGTGACAATGCCGGAAGCAACTTGGCTGCGCCGTGGCGGCGACGGGGGATCGATCCCTCGACGCCGGGAGAACGAGGATGGGCACATGAGCGACTGGACTGCCTTCGGACGGGTGGACGCGGACGGCACCGTGTACGTCAAGACCACCGAGGGAGAGCGGGTGGTCGGATCCTGGCAGGCGGGAGCACCGGAGGAGGGCCTGGCACACTTCGCACGACGCTTCGCCGACCTGGTGACCGAGGTGGACCTGACCGAGGCGCGACTCAAGTCGGGTGCGGCGGACGCCGGGCACTCGCTGAGCACGATCCGGCGGATCCGGACCACGCTGCCCGAGGCAAACGTGGTCGGCGACATCGACGCATTGGCCACCCGCCTGGACAAGCTGGCGACCCTCGCCGAGGAGAAGGCCGGCGAAGCGCGCGCCGCCCGGGACGCCGCTCGAGGTGAAGCCCTGGCCCGCAAGACCGCGCTGGTCGAGGAAGCCGAAAAGCTGGCCGCCGAATCCACCGGGTGGAAGACCGCCGGCGACCGGCTCAAGGAGATCCTCGACGAGTGGAAGACCATCCGCGGGGTCGACAAGAAGGCCGACGGCGAGCTGTGGAAGCGGTTCGCCGCCGCTCGGGACGGCTTCACCCGCCGCCGGGGCGCCCACTTCGCCTCCCTCGACTCGCAGCGCAAGCAGGCCCAGACCGCCAAGGAAGAGTTGGTCGCCGAAGCGGAGAAGCTCGCGGACTCCACCGACTGGGCCGCCACCGCCAACCAGCTCAAGGATCTGATGACCCAGTGGAAGGCCGCCCCGCGCGCCTCCAAGGAGGCCGAGCAGAAGCTCTGGGAACGGTTCCGGGGTGCGCAGGACGCCTTCTTCAGCCGGCGTAGCGAGGTCTTCTCCGCCCGGGACAACGAGCAGCGCGGCAACCTGGAGCGCAAGCAGGCCCTGCTCGCCGAGGCCGAGGCGTTGGACATCGACGCCGACCCGAAGGGCGCCCAGGCCAAGCTGCGGGAGATCCAGGCCCAGTGGCACGAGGCCGGCCGGGTGCCCCGCGAGGCGGCCGCCGGGCTGGAGCGTCGACTGCGCGTCATCGACGACAAGGTCCGTGACGTGATGGACTCGGCGTGGCGCCGCACCACCAAGGAGGACAACCCGCTGCTCGCCCAGATGCGGGCGCAGGTTGCGGAGGCCGAGGACCGGCTGGCCCGGGCGCAGAGCGCCGGGGACGCACGCCGGATCAAGGAGGCCGAGCAGGCCCTCGCCTCCAAGCGGCAGTTCCTCCAACTCGCCGAGCAGGCCGGCTGAGCTGACGACGTCCGGAGCCCTCGGCCCTTAACGGGACCGGGGGCTCCCGCGTGTCCGGCCTCCGGCATCCGCGCCCACACGGGCCCGCATCCCCCGCGCCCCGCGCTCCGCGCTCCGAACACCCGGGCCCGCGTCGCCGCTACCGCGTCAAGATCCGCGCAGTTTCCCGGATGTTGCTGCCTCGGACAGGCCGGAGACAGCAGCATCCCTGATGTTGCGCGGATCTTGACGACCAACAGGGTCCTGGGAGACCGGGAGCGGGGTTTGGGGCATCCGCGCCCGTCACGGTCATGCTCGATCCAGGATGTAGTGGCCACCTAGCGCCGGGAGACCACTACATCCCTGTTGGAGCACGATCATGCGCTGGGGAGTGCGTTGTGGCGGACGCTCGGCGCGGGCAGTGCCACGCCACGCCTCCGGGGCGCGGGCGGGGGGCGCGGCGCGGCGGGACGGGCGGGGCAGGCCGGTGCCGACGGGCAGGTTGACGCATTGACGCGGGCTGATCAGAATGAGCGACGGAGCCAGGTAGGGCCACCGGCACGAGGGCGACGAAGGCGGAGCATCCGCCGTCGAGGGTCGCCGGTGAGCTTCCGCGAGTGACCACGTCCGCGTGACATGGTCCGTCGCGTGCTGTCCGCGTACCCCTGAGGGAGCGTGACGTGCGGACGGCCGCCCGCCGGCGTCGTTTCTGGACGGCGTCGGATCTCCGAAGTGGAGCTTGAATTGTTCCGTCCGAAGGCTCTCGGCGGCGCGCTCACCGCGCTCGTCACCGTCGCGGCTGGCGTCTTCCTCGCCACCGCTGTCAGCACCAGCCCGGCCGTCGCCGCCGGCACCGGTACGGGCTATCTGCATACCAGTGGCAACCAGATCGTGGACAGCACAGGTGCGACGGTCCGGTTGACCGGCATTAACTGGTTCGGCATGGAGACCGACAACAAGACCTTCCACGGGCTGTGGTCGAACAACCCGTGGCGGGGGCAGCTCGACACGATGGCCCGGTTGGGTTACAACACGTTGCGGGTGCCGTACTCGAACGACGCGCTGAAGCCGGGTGCGACCGCCAGTGGGATCAACGACTTCGTCAACCCGGACCTGATCGGGCTGTCGCCGTTGCAGATCCTGGACAAGGTGATCGACTACGCCGGCAGCAAGGGCATGCGGATCATCCTGGACCGGCACCGGCCGACGGCGGCCGGGCAGTCGCCGCTCTGGTACACGTCGACTGTTTCCGAGGCGACCTGGATCAACGACTGGAAGATGCTCGCTCAGCGGTACGCGGGCAACCCGACGGTGATCGGCGCCGACCTGCACAACGAGCCGCACGCGGAGGGCACCAACCCGGCGGCCACCGGCGCGTGCTGGGGCTGTGGCGATACGACCCGGGACTGGCGGCTCGCCGCCGAGCGGGCCGGGAACGCCGTCCTCGGTGTCCAGCCCAACTGGTTGATCTTCGTGGAGGGTGTGAGCTGCCCGAGTGGTGGCCTCTCCAACGTCTGGGACGGCGACACCAGCAACGACGAGGACTGCGGTTGGTGGGGTGGCAACCTGTCGAAGGCGGGTCAGTTCCCGGTCCGGCTGAGTGTGGCGAACCGGTTGGTCTACTCGCCGCACGAGTACGCCACCTCGGTGTACCGGCAGACCTGGTTCGACGCCCCGGACTACCCGGCGAACATGCCGGCCATCTGGGACAAGTACTTCGGTTACCTCTACAAGCAGAACATCGCCCCGATCATGATGGGCGAGTTCGGCAGCACCCTGGTCGACCCGAAGGACAAGGTGTGGCTGGAGAAGTTGATGGCGTACACCGGGACCGGGGTGACCGGGATGTCCTTCACCTACTGGTCGTGGAACCCCAACTCGGGTGACACCGGCGGCATCGCGTTGGACGACTGGACCAATGTCAACACCGTCAAGCAGGCGATCCTCCAGCCGTACCTGATCGCGCCGTCCGGTGGCGGCACCAGCGGGCCGCCGACCGGCGGGCCGCCGACCGGCGGGCCGACGGACCCGCCGACCGGCGCCTGCACGGCCACCTACCGGCAGGTCAACGCCTGGCAGGGCGGCTTCCAGGGCGAGTTGACGGTGAAGAACACCGGCTCGGGCGCGGTGAACCCGTGGTCGGTCACCTGGAGTTGGCCGTCCGGGGTGACGTTGGGCAGTGGTTGGAACGCCACTGTCACGCAGTCCGGTACGACGGTGACCGCGGCGGCTCCGAGCCACGCTCCGTCCCTGCCGGCGGGCGGGTCGATCACGGTGGGCTTCACCGCCAACGGCACGGCGAGCGCGCCGGGCACTGTGAAACTCAACGGCACCGCCTGCTGATCCACCAGGACGGCCGGTGCGCCACTGCCGGGACGGCCGGTGTGCTGCTTGCCGGGGCGGCCGGTGCATTGCTGCCGGGACGGCCGGTGCGCAGCGCATCGGCCGTCCCGGCCATTTACATTCAGATTCTTCTATGTTCTTATCGGGAAAGCGCTTGCCTCTTCGTTGGTGGGTGCGAGCGCGGGAGCCGCTCTCCTTCACGAACCTGCACCGGCGGGCCCGAGGACCACTGGTCCCGGCCGAGATTCGCCGCCCACGGGCATGGGCGTCGCGACACCTCCGTCCGCCTCACCGAAAGGAAGCAGCATGCGCACAGGACGGCGTCGAATGACGCTGATCGCCACCACTGCCGCAGCCACCGCCACCCTGGTCACCGCCGGGCTCTTGACCTCCGTGTCGGCCCAGGCGGCCGCCGGCTGCCAGGTGGCCTACTCGGTCGCCAGCCAGTGGCCGGGCGGATTCACCGGCAACGTCACAGTCACCAACCTCGGCGACCCGGTCTCCGGGTGGACGCTGCGCTGGTCGTACGGGGCCGGTCAGCAGACCAGCCAGGCGTGGGGCGCCACAGTCACGCAGAGCGGCAGCCAGGTCTCCGCGACGAACGTCGACTACAACGGCAACCTGGCGACGAACGCCAGCGCCTCGTTCGGCTTCAACGCGAGTTGGAACAACTCCAGCAACCCGGCTCCGAGCAGCTTCAGCCTGAACAACGTCGCCTGCACCGGCAGCACCACACCGACCACCCCACCGCCGACCACCCCGCCACCGTCGAGCACTCCCCCGCCCGGCCAGCAGCCGTCGGCGCTGGCCGGCTGGGCCACCCAGAACGGCGGCACCACGGGTGGCGGCAACGCCGCCACGACCACCGTCAGCAACGCCTCGGGCCTGACCAGCGCGCTGAACGCCACAGGCGCCGCTGTCATCCGGGTAACCGGGACGATCACCTGCTCGGGGATGCTGCGGGTCCGGTCCAACAAGACCATCATCGGCAACTACGGGGCGACGATCGTCGGTTGCGGGCTCAACATCAACGGTGACCGCAACGTGATCATTCGCAACCTGACCTTCCGCAACTGGAACGACGACGCGATAAACGTGCAGGAGTCGGCCACCAACATCTGGATCGACCACAACAGCTTCAGCAACGGGTACGACGGCGCCGTCGACATCAAGCGCGGCTCGGACTTCGTCACCGTCTCGTGGAACCGGGTCTTCAGCCACGACAAGACCATGCTGCTCGGTCACAGCGACGACAACGCCAGCCAGGACGTCGGTCACCTGCGGGTGAGCTACCACCACAACTGGTTCGACGGCAGCAACCAGCGCAATCCCCGGGTGCGCTTCGGCAACCCGGTGCACGTCTACAACAACTACTACCGGGCCAACGGCGGCTACGGCGTGGCGTCGACCGAAAACGCCGGCGTGCTCGTCGAGGGCAACTACTTCGAGAACGTCGACGACCCGTACCACCTCGGCGAGGGGGACTCGGGGCCCGGCAGCCTGGTCGCCCGCAACAACCACTTCGTCAACTCGCCCACCGGCCAGACCGGCGGCAGCGTGGCTGGCATCCCGTACTCGTACCAGCTGGACACCGCGAGCAACGTCAAGTCCATCGTGACGGCGGGCGCCGGCGCCGGCAAGATCACCGTCTGACCACGAAGGGGCCCCTCGACGAGGGGCCCCTTCCGGGCGGTCAGTGGGTGGCGCAGCCAGCGGCGGGGGCAACCGCGACCGGCGGTGCGCCGATCGTCGGCAGACCGAGCAACACCCCAGGGGTACGCGGGGAGCGCCCCGCCTCGGCCGCGTCACCGGCCCGGGTGCGACGGTGTGCCACCGGCGCGGCGTCGGCGTTCAGGTGGTGCGGCGCGGCGTACGTGACAGTGGTGTGCACGATGTCGCCCGGCCGGATCTGACCGGCGAGGGACTTCCCGTCGGCGGTCTCGGTCGCGAAGTGCACAAGTCGACCGTCGCGGGCCCGACCGGACATCCGGCCAGTCCGCTCGTCCTTGCGGCCCTCGCCGACCGCGACCAGCACCTCGACGGTCTCACCGACAAGGCGCTTGTTCTCCGCCCAGGTGATTTCCTCGACGCATGCGATCAACCGCTCGTAGCGTTCCTGCACCACCTGCTTGGGTAGCTGGTCGTCCATCGTCGCGGCGGGCGTGCCGGGCCGCTTCGAGTACTGGAAGGTGAAGGCCGAGGAGAACCGGGCCTCCCGGACCACGTCCAGGGTGCGCTGGAAGTCGGCCTCGGTCTCACCGGGGAAGCCGACGATGATGTCGGTGGTGATCGCCGCGTCCGGCATCGCCGCGCGGACCTTCTCGATGATCCCCAGGTAGCGCTCGGAGCGGTAGGACCGGCGCATCGCCCGGAGCACGTCGTCGGAGCCGGACTGCAACGGCATGTGCAGCGAGTGGCAGACGTTCGGCGTCTCGGCCATCGCGGCGATCACGTCGTCGGTGAAATCCTTCGGGTGCGGGCTGGTGAACCGCACCCGCTCCAACCCGTCGATGTCGCCGCAGGCCCGCAGCAGCTTGCCGAACGCGTACCGGTCGCCGAACTCCACGCCGTACGAGTTGACGTTCTGCCCGAGCAGGGTCACCTCCAGCACGCCCTCGTCGACAAGGGCGCGCACCTCGGAGAGGATGTCGCCGGGGCGCCGGTCCTTCTCCTTGCCGCGCAGCGCCGGCACGATGCAGAACGTGCAGGTGTTGTTGCACCCCACCGAGATCGACACCCAGCCGGCGTACGTGGACTCGCGGCGGGTGGGCAGCGTGGACGGGAAGACGTCGAGGGACTCCAGGATTTCCACCTCGGCGGCGGCGTTGTGCCGGGCCCGCTCCAACAGCACCGGCAGCGCGCCGATGTTGTGGGTGCCGAAGACGACGTCCACCCAGGGGGCCTTGCGGACGATGTCGCCCCGATCCTTCTGGGCGAGGCAGCCGCCGACGGCGATCTGCATCCCGGGGTGCTTGTCCTTCACCGGGCGCAGGCGACCGAGGTTGCCGTAGAGCCGGTTGTCCGCGTTCTCCCGCACCGCGCAGGTGTTGAAGACCACGATGTCCGGGGTGTCGTCGCCAGCGGGTGCACGCTCGTATCCCGCCTGCTCGAGCAGGCCGGAGATGCGTTCGGAGTCGTGCACGTTCATCTGGCAGCCGTACGTGACGACGTTGTAGGTCCTAGCCACCCTGTTGGTGCCCCTTCCCCTCGGGATACCAGGGTAGCGGCCCGCTCCGGAGGGACCTCCGACCGGCTTTGTCCGGTCCTGCGGCGTTGACCCGGCGGCCCATGGTGAGGGTTTACGGCCCAGGCCGGCGAGGACCCGCCCCCGGGCTGACGCCTCCGATCAGAACAGGTGCGGGTCGATCACCCGGACCACGAACCGCCGTTCGCGCAGGGTCTGCACGCTGGGGTACTCCGGGCTGATCACCTCCGCCAGTCGGTCCGCCACGACGCCGACGTCCTCGGCGCTGCCGTCGCCGGCCCGCTTGGCCACCAGGGCGAGATCGCCGAGGCAGCGCAGCGTGTCGGGATGGTCCGCACCGATCACCGTGGCCAGCCGGCGGGCGGTCTCCCGTAGCCGGTCCCGCGCCAACTCCCAGTCACCCTCCTCGGCGAGGCACACCGCCTGGTTGACCTCAGCCGCGAGCGTGTGCGGGTGGTCGGGGCCGAGTACCTTGCGCAAGTCACCGACCGCCCGGGCCGCCGACGCGAGCGCGTCCGATCTGCGTCCGAGGGCCCGCTCTGCCGCCGAGATGTTGCTCACCGTCGCCAGGACGTGCGGGTGCTCCGGGCCGAGCTGGAGCTGCTCCTCGAACGCCTGGCGCACTGCGTTCATCTCGGTCAGCGCCTGTGCCGCGTCGCCGACCGCCAACAGGTTCGCCGCCCTGCTCGCCCGGCACGCCACCGTGTTCGGGTTGTCCGGCCCGAAGCGTTCATCGAGTTCGCGGTAGGCCGTCTCGAACATCGGCGCGGCCTCGCTGCCCCGCCCGGAGCTGCGCAGGGACACCGCCAGGTTGATCTGGGCGACGAGAGTCTGGCCGTCATCCGGCCCGAGCACCTCGCAGTACGTGTCGTACACCGTGCGTAGCAGGGTGTACGACCTCTCGTACTCGCCCGCATCCCGAAGGTCCATGCCGAGGCGCATGGCGGAGACGAGGGTGTGGGGGTGGTTGGGGCCGAGCACCAGCCGCCGCCGCCGGTGCACCTCGTCGTCCCAGCGACGGGCCGACCGGTAGTCGCCGACCAGCCGGTACGAGACGGCGAGGTCGCTTGCCGCGCTCAACGTCCGAGGGTGGTCCTCGCCGAACACCTGGAGCCAGGAGGCGTAGGTGGACCGGTCCCGTTCCAGAGCCTCGGCGTAGCGGCCGAGCGCCCGCAGGTCAGCGCCGAGGCTGCCGGCGGTCATCAGACTGTGCGGGTGCAGCGGGCCCAGCAGCCGGCGTTGCTCGGCCAGCACCGCCTCGTCCAGGTCTCGGGCCTCGTTGAACCGGCCCAGGCTGCGCAGGATATTCGCCCGGTTGAACCGCAGGTGCAACAGTTGGCGGCCCAGCGCAGACGCCTCGACCTCGTCGTGCGTGTCGCCGAGCCTGGCGCTCCAGGTGTCGTCCACCTCCTGGCTGAACACGTCGGCCTGGTCCAGACCGCCGCGCTGCCACAGATAGCGGACCCGGTCGATCAACAGCTGGCACACCGACTCGTCCGGACAGGTCAGCGCCTCGGAGACCTCCAGGTGCGGCCAGAGCATGCGCAGCCGGGCCCAGGTGCTCGGGTCGTCCACGTCGCCGAAGGGCCGGGACGCGGCGAGCACCAGGTGCACCTGGTGTCGGGCGGCGTCGATCTCGTCGTCGGTCATCCGGTCGCGGACCACCGCCTGCAACAGCCGGTGCACCTGGACCCGACCGCCCTGAGCGTCCAGTTTCAGCAGTGCCAGGCGGTTGATCTGCTGGACCAGGGCGCCGCGCACGAGCCGCTCGGAAACGGACGGGTCGAACGGCACGAGAGCAGCCGCCATCTCGTCGCTGTAGATGAGTTCGAGGGCGATCTCCGGGGCCAGCACCGAGCAGAGCTGCAACAGCCGGTACGCGGCCGGCGCCTGCTCGAGCAGCCGGTTCAGCGACAGGTCCCAGGTCGCTTCCACGGAGAGCGCGCTGGGGCCGTGACGCTCGATCTGCCGCAGGTAGTCGGCGACGGACGTGCCGGTGTCGGCGAGCCAGGCGCCCGCCGCGGCCACCGCGATCGGCAGGTCGCCGAGCGCCTCGGCGACCCGGTCGGCCTCGTCGGCACTGATAGTGGGCACCCGCTGGGCGAGGTGCGCCACGCTCTCGGTGCGGTCGAAGACGTCCACCTGGATCGGGTTCGCCCGGTCACCCCAGGCCCGGTTACGGGAGGTCAGCAGGACGTGCCCGGGGCCCTGCGGCAGGAAGGGCTCAATCTGGTCGAGCTCTTCGGCATTGTCGAACACGACGAGCCACCGCTCGTACGGCTCGCCGCGCCCAAGCACCTGGAGCACCGACCGGACCGTGTCGGGCAGGGTGGGGCCGGCGAGGATGCCGAGACGGCCGGCGAGGTCAGCGAGGGCGGTGTCGACGAACTGCGGCGGGTCCGCCACGATCCACCAGACCACGTCGTACGCGGCCTTGAACCGGTGGACGTATTCCAAAGCCACCTGCGTCTTGCCGACGCCGCCCATGCCCTGGAGAGCGACCGGCAGCACCACTGCGCTACCCCCGCTCTGCAACTGCGCGCGCAGCCCCGCCAGGTCGTCCTCCCGGCCGGTGAACCGAGCGTTCCGGTTGGGGGCGTTGAAGACCAACGGCTCGGTGCCGGGGAAGCGGGCACTCCCGCCCGCCGGGCCGTCCGCTGACGACGGCACCGGCCGGCCGACCAGCCGCAACACCCGTTCCACGGCGGTCGCGGCGCTCACGTTCACGAGGTTGGTCGAACTCTGCGACGGGAACTCCGCAAGCGGACGCAGGTCGGCGACGTACACGGCGAGGGCCGTGGAGCCGGTGCTCAGGTCCCGGTCGGGCAGACCGCCGGACGGCGTCGCCACGTACGCCGGCGAGACCACTGTCAGCGTGCGCGGGGCGGGGACGCTGGCGACGGCCGTGGGCTCCACCACCCGCAGCCCGGCCGAGCTGAGCACGCGCTCCAGCCACTCGGCCCAGATGGCGTCCTCCGGTGCGCACCGGAGCACAATCTGGTCGTCGATCGCCTCGGTGCGGCGGCGGAAGCGGGCCTTGCCCCGCTCCCGCACCGACTCGTCCATCACCGGCAGCGCGGTCACCGCGCCGTCGGTGAGGATCCCGGTCAACGTCTCGTACGCGGCCAGCAGTGACGTCGGAGAGCCCGGCGGGTCACCGAACGTCGCAAGTGTCTCCTCGTACGCGTAGAACGGTCGGTACGGCACCTCCACCGCGGCCCAGTAACGCCGCCGTTCCGCTTCGGTCATGCCGGCCGGCAACCCGGCGAACCGCCGCATGGCCAGCAGGCGACCCGCCTCGGCCCGCTCCTTTTCGGCCTGGTCGACCCGCATCGGCACCGGCAGGACCCGGATGTCGCGCCGCCGGTACCGGTCCCGGACCGAGTGCGCCACCCGGGCCGCGCCGTCGATGCCCTGGTCGCTCAGGCTGAAGCAGTCGACGAGGGTGTCCGGTAGGTGCAGGGTGCAGATGTCGGCGACGTCGCTGAGCCCCGTCCGGCTGTCGATCAGGGTGAAGTCGTACTGGCGCTTCATGTCCGCCCGCAGCGCCTCGAAGAACTGCGCCCCACCCAGCCGGTTGTAGAAGTTGTCCCAGTCCAGCCCGCTCACCGAGACGGCGTAGTCGCTGTTCTGCCGGCCGGCGGAAAGGAAGTCGAGACCACCGCCGTCGGGAAAGTTCCAACGCAGCGAGAACGCGTGCCGCCCGACCCGGGCGTACTGCTCCATCCAGCGGTCCGGTCGGTCGTCGACCCGGGTGGTCTCCCACTCGTAGTCACGGATCATGTCGATCACACCGCTGGTGCCCTGGATCGCCTCGGCGTCGAGAAACGGGTGGAAGAAGCGGTGCAGACCGGGCGACTCGAGGTCCCAGTCCGCGACGAGCACCCGCCGGCCGCTGGCCGCCAGGATCCAGGCCACGTTGGCCAGCGCCATCGTCCGACCCGTTCCACCCTTGAACGAGTAGAAGGTGACGATCTGGCCTTCGCGATCGTTCTTCATCGGCATGCTCCGTGGGGACGCGGTGGGCCCGGCCTGGTGTCGTACGAACTCAGAACGGGTGAGGGTCGATGATTCGGGCGACCAGGCGCCCGTCCCGCAGCGCCCGCACGCCCGGGTGGTCGGCCCCGACGACCTCGCCCAACGAGACGACCGGGGCGGCCGTCGGCGGCCCGTCGCCCACGTTCTCCCGCACGACGAGTGCCAGGTTCGCCTGGCAACGCAGGGCGTCCGGATGGCGCGACCCGGACGCGGCCAGCCAACGCTCGGCGGTTGCGCGGAGGTGGTCGAGTGCGGCGTCCCGGTCCCCCTCCTCGGCGAGGCAGATGCCGAGGTTCTCCTCAGCGGCGAGGGTGTGCGGGTGGTCCGGACCGAGCGCCTCGCGCAGGGCACCGGCCGCCCGTTCGGCCGTCGCGCGGGCCTCGGCAACCCGGCCCACGGCCCGCTGCGCCACGGCGAGGTTGCTGAGGGCGCCAAGGGTGTGCGGATGGGTGGCCCCGAGCCGCTGCTCGTAGATCCTTGCCACCTGCGTCGCCTCGGCCACCGCGCGTTCGGTATCGCCGAGTGCCAACAGATTCGCGACCAGCGCCGCCTGACAGATCAGTGTCTCGGGATTGTCCCGCCCGAACTTCTCCTCAAGCACCGGGTACGCCGCGTCGAGCAGTCCGGCCGCCTCCGCCAACTGGCCCGCGCTCCGCAGCGACACCGCGAGACTTACCTGAGCGTTCAGCGTGTCCCCCGCCTCGCTGCCGATCTCCTTCAGGCTGGCGAGTTGATCGTGCACAGTGCGCAGCATCTTGGCCGAGTTGGCGTACTCACCGGCCTCCCGCAGGTCGCGTGCCAGCTGAGCGGCCGAGTGCACTGTGTACGGATGTTCCGGGCCGAGCACCTGCCGGCGGAGCTGGAACACCGCCTCGTCCCGACTGCGTGCCGAGCGGAAGTCGCCCACCAGGCGGTAGGAGTGTGCGAGGTTGTTGGCCGCGAAGAGCGTGCGCGGATGGTATTCGCCGAACTCCTCACTCCACGCGTCGTAGGTCTCCTGATCACGCTCGATCGCGTCGGTGTAGCGGCCGAGGGCCCGCAGATCCGCACCCAGGCTGCCGGCGGTCATCAGAGTGTGCGAATGCCTGTCACCCAGCAGCGCCCGTTGCGCTTCGTGAGTCTCCTGGTCCAGGTCGTAGGCCTCAACGTAGTGGGCAAGCGCCCGCAGCACGTTCGCACGGTTGAAGCGCAGGTGCAGCAGCTGCCGACGCAGCGTGGCGAGTTCCTCGGTGCCGTAGAGGCGGTCCCGCCGCTTTGACCAGACCGCGTCGACCTCCTTGGCGAACGCGTTCGCCGCGTCGAGTTCGCCCTGACGCCAGAGATACCGCACCCGGTCGATCATCAGCTCCCGGACCGACTCGTCCTTGCTGCCCATCGCGCCGGAGGCCTCAATGTGCGGCCAGAGCCTGCGGAACCTGTCCCAGGTACGCGGATCGTCGGCGTCACCGCCGGGCCACGCCTTGCCCAGCACCAGGTGCGCCCGGTGTCGGGTGTCGGCGATCTCGTCCGGGGTCATTCCGCCCCGTACCACCGCCTGGAGCAATCGGTGCACCAGGATCCGTTGCTCGGACATGTTCATCGTGAGGAGCGCCGACCGGTTGATCCGCTGGACCAGCCGCCCGATCATCATGGGCTCCGACACCGCGGGATCGAACGGCGCCAACGTCTTCACCATCTCGTCGTTGTAGAGCAGACCCAGGTCTATCTCGGGGGCCAGCACCGAGCAGAGCTGCAACAGCCGGTAGGCCGCCGGGAACTGGGCGCGCAGCCGCGCCAACGAAAGATCCCAGGTGGCTTCCACGGAGAGGGCGCTGGGACCTTGCCGCTCGATCTGCTCCAGGTACGCGTCGACCGAGGTACCGGTGTCGGCCAGGTAGGCGCCGGCGGTGGCCACCGCGACCGCGAGGTCCCCGAGCGCGTCGGCGATCCGGTCCGCCTCCTGCTCGATGAGGGTCGGCACCCGACGTTGCAGGTGGGCGACGCTTTCCTTACGGGCGAAGACGTCGACCTGGATCAGCGTGGCCCGCTCCCCCCAACCCTGGTTGCGCGAGGTGAGCAACACGTGCCCGCCGCGCGGCAGGAATCGCTTGAACGGGTCGACCTCCTCGGCGTTGTCGATCACCAACAGCCACCGCCCGGGCTCCCCCCGCCCCAACGCCTCCAGCACCGCGCGTGCGTTGTCCGCCTGGCCCGGGTTGCCACCGACGCCGAGCCGGTCGGCGAAGGCCGCCAGCGACTTCTCCACGTCGGCGCCGATCGACTCCGTCGCGCCAGCGGAAATCCACAGCACCGCGTCGTAGGCGGACTTGAACCGATGCGCGTATTCCAGGGCGAGCTCGGTCTTGCCGACCCCGCCCATCCCCTGCAACGCGACCGGCACGGCAACCGGTCCGGTCAGGTGTCGGCGCAGGAGGGCCAGCTCATTTTCCCGTCCGGTGAACCGCGCGTTGCGGTTCGGGGCCTCGAAGACGGCCGGCTCGGCGGCCGGGAAACGCAGGCCGCCGTCCGCCTGGCCCTCGAGGCGGAGCGGCAACGGGCCCCCCACCAGCCGCAGTAGCCGCTCGGCGGCGGTCGCCGCGGTGATGTTGGCCAGCTGGGTGGAGGAGGCCACCGCGAACTCCGCGAGTGGCCGTAGATCGCTCACGTAGACCGCGAGCGGAGTGGTGTCGACGGTCGGGTCCCGCGGAGGCAACGCGGCGGGAGGCAGGGCCACGTAGGCCGGGGAGAGAATGGTCAGTGTGCGGGCCGGCAGGCGGGCGCCGCTTTCGATCGGCTGGGTTCCGTCGACGACGCGAATCTGCGCCGAGCTGAGCACCCGCTCGATCCACTCCGCCCAGACCGCGTCCTCCGGTGCGTAGCGGAGCATGAGGTCGTCGCCGGGGAGCTTGTGGCGACGCCGGAAGCGGGCCTTCTCCCGCTCGCGCACCGACTCGTCCATCGGCGGCATCGCGTGCACCTCGCCGTTGGTCAACTGCGCGGTCAGCGTCTCGAACGCCGCCAGCAGCGACGTGGGCGAGCCCGGCGTGTCGCCGAAGGTCGCCAACGTCTCCTCGTACGCGTAGAAGGGCCGGTACGGCACCTCCACCGCCGCCCAGTAACGGCGCCGATCCTCCTCCGTCATTCCGGTGGGCAGACCGGCGAAGCGGTGCATCGCGAGCGCACGCCCGGCGTCGGCTTTCTCCTTCTCCGCCTGGTCGACCCGCATCGGCACGGGCAGGATCCGAATGCCGCGGCGCGAGGGGTGCACGGCGACGGTTCTGGCGACCTGAGCGGCACCCTCGATGCCCTGGTCGCTGAGGGTGAAGCAGTCGACCAGGGTGTCCGGCAGGTGCAGGGTGCAGATGTCGGCGACGTCGCTGAGCCCCGTCCGGCTGTCGATCAAGGTGTAGTCGTACTCGCGCTTCATGTCCTCGCGGAGGGCCTCGAAGAACTGCGAACCGCCCAACCGGTGGTAGAAGGTGTCCCAGTCCAGCCCGTTCACCGAAACGGCGTAATCGCTGTTCTGCCGGCCGGCGGAGAGGAAGTTCAACCCGCCGCCGCCGGGAAACTCCCAGGCCAGCGAGAAGGCGTACCGGTTGACCCTGGCGAACTGCTCCACCCAGCCCTCCGGCCGTACCGCCTCGCGGATGGTCTCCGACTCGTAGTCCCGGATCAGGTCGACGACCCCGGCCGTGCCGCCGATCGTCGACACGTCCAGGAAGGGGTGGAAGAAGCGGTGCAGCCCGGGCGATTCCAGGTCCCAGTCGGTGACCAGCACCCGTTTGCCGTTGGCAGCGAGAATCCACGCGACGTTGGCCAGCGCCATCGTCCGGCCCGTTCCGCCCTTGAACGAGTAGAAGGTGACTATCTGACCGTCGCGCTCAGTGCTCATCGGGCATCTCCGGGGCTTCGAACGATGACGGGGCCGGGTTGCGAAGGCTGGGCGGCCGGGTAACAGGCCCCGGTGCCGGGAACACCGCGCCGTGCTTCAGGTAGAGCCGCCGGGCCTCGGTCACCACTGTCGGCATCAGACCGGCGAACTCGTCCGTCCGCCCGACCCACCGCGCTCGCGTCGCGCCCGCGTCCTGCAACACACCCAGGACCAGCCGCGCCAGGTCGGCGCCGCGGTGCGCGTCGCGCGGGTCGTCGGCGTCGGTCACCACGAGCGGGACCACCCATGGCGGCAGCGCCCGCGCGGCGGCCCGCAGAGCGGGTACGCCGCCGGGAAGCTCGGTGAACCACGGGTCGATCAGAAGCGCGCCGGGGCGGATCTCGAGCAGGTCCCCGGCGTCGGCGAAGTCACTCGTGTGCACCGACAGTCCGAGCCGCTCGGCGATGCTCGCGGCGTACTCGGCCACCGGAAGCTCCTGCCGCGCCCCGAAGGGACGCCAGAGCCGGCTGCGCTCCGCGTACCAGGACGCCTCCCGCCCCTCGGGCGGCCGGTCTTGGGTGGGTGCCAGCACCGTCACCACGAAGTCCGGGTTGGCCGCGATCCGCCGCGACACATCGAGAGTGGGCGCCCGGGATGGGCGCAGCCAGATGCGTTGGGTGGGCTCCACGATCCGCCGGGCCAGCCGCCCGAGCAGGATCTGGTACGGCTGCTGGTACGCGCCGAGCATGCAGAGCGCACGCATGCCGTTCTCGGCGTACTCGGGCACGTCCCGACCCAGATCCAGTGCCGCGTCGAGTTGAGGATGCTCCTCCCAGCTGGGAACCGGAATCCAGAGGACCGGCGCCACGTGGTCGGCCGGCACGATCTGGGACGCCGGCTCGCCGGCCGCGCGGAGCAGCCGGGTGAGGAAGGACTCCTGCTCGCCCAGCGCCCATGATCGGCTGAAGTAGCCCGGCGAGTAGAGCGGCACGAACACCTGGGCCGCGCCGAGAGCGTCTGCCAGGGCCGCCTTCACGTCGGCGCCCGGTGGGATGGACTGGTCGATGAAACCGATCTCCACGCCCGGTCGGGGGGACACCAGCCGACCCACCTCACCCGACAGATCCGCGAAGAACCGGTCGACCCAGACGTCGGTGTCGGTGCGGGCACCCAGCAGCGGCGCGGAATGCGCGTAACTCAGGAAGAAGTAGGTCTGGCGAGTCGGCGCCCGTCCCTCGGCGGTGAGCGGCGTCATGCGGCTGCCTCCTCGGTGAAGAGCGTGCGCAGCTCATCGATGCCCGCGGGCACCAGCGGGTGGACGTGATAGGCCCGATGGATCGCCACCACCCGCTGGGCGAGACGCCACACCACCGCGCGGTACGCCTGCTCCCGTTGCATGGTCAGCAAGCCGTAGACCCCTTCCTGCTCGTACTGGCGCGCGACGGTGTTGTCATCGGGTAACGCGGTCGGCGAGAACCGTTGGATGGCACGAATGCTCGGCGGCAGCGACGACTCGGTGGTCGGTGACCAGTTGACGGGCACGATCGCCGTCTCGTGCGCGGAGCTGCCCGGGACGCGTGGTTCGATCTGACGCCGTGCGAAGGCGTGCCATTCCATGGCGCACCACGTGCTGCTGATGAACGAGCTGGACACCAGCGGAATGAACACCTGGCAGGTTCCGGCTGCGCGCAACAACTCGGGGGTCCACCGCTCACCGCCGCCCAGTGAGCTGTCCATGAATCCGGGGTCGACCCCGGTCGGCAGACCGACCAGCTCGCTGACGTGGGTGGAGAGGTCGTCGAAGAACCGCGAGAGATATTCCTGGGGGGTGTTACCGGCGCGCCGGATCTGCGGACGTGAATAGCTCACGAAGAACAGCGGGGTTCGCGTATCAGCGACTGCTACCGCTTCGCTCACCGTCGTTCCTCCGCCGTCCGGAAAGCGACCGGAGTTTCAGCCTAAGGCGTTCGTCAATGCCGAGGGCAGACCCGGTTGCCGCCTCGTCACTCTACGACGAAGGCCACTGTGGCGGGTATCGGCAGCGCGCCGCACGGGTCTTTGCAAAGCCCGAGGAATCAGACGAGACCGCCGGTGTCGTACATCCGACCAATTGGCGGTTTACCGGCCCACCGCCAGACGGTGCACGTTGAACCAGTTGATCGCGAAGTCCACAGCGGCGCGCACTGACAGCAGGCGTGCGTCTGCCCGGCCGATCCGACCATGCCGCACCAGCGGCGTCCCGTCGAGCGCGGCACCAACCGCTGGGAAGTCCCGGTCGTCCAGGTCGAGAGCCCGGAAGTCGAGGCGGACCCGCCGCCCGCCGACAAGCCGGAAGCAGTGGTAGTCACGCTCGGGCGGCGGCACCGGCAGCCGGTACTCGGCCAGGTGCAGTGCGCTGCACGCCTCGTAGCCGAGGCCGAGCAGCAGGATCTGCCCGTCGGTTGCGTAGAGCTCGCCCATGGGTGAGCGCTCCCCGAGGTGGCAGGTGAGGTCGTGGCCGTCGGTGAGCTGCCGGGCCTGCGGGCCGAGCGCGGCGAATGAGGTCTGCGGATGGTCGCTGCGCACGGCACCGGGGGCACGCCGGATGTACTCGGCGAGCGCCCCCATCCGCTGCGACGGAGTGGTGCGGCGGTCCCAGCCCGGTAGCGCCGCCTCGTACCGTTCGCGTTGCGCGCGGTCCATCCCGGCGACGGCCGCCAGGTGGGCCCGGGAGGTGGTCGAGTTGCCATCGGTGTGGGTGGGCACCAGCAGCGTGCCGGCCGGGCCGAGGACGTCGCGCAGCGCGCCGGCGAGGGTCGCCGGGCCCTGCTCCAGCGGACCCACCCGACGGAGGCCGCAGTGCACCAGCAGGCAGGTACCTGGGTTGACGCCCAGCGCCCGCAGGTCGTCGGCGAGGCGGAGACGGCCCAGTGTGGACGGCAGACGCTCAGCCGGCCCCGGCACGGGTTTCCTCCAGGGTGTGGCGCAGCCGGCCGACGAACCGCTCACCCGCCGCGGTGAGCGACCGGCTGGCCAGCAGCGCGTCCGCACCGTCCCGGGTCCACGCCCGGAAGTGGGCAGCGTGCGCCGACGCGTCGCCGCCGTCGGAGCCCGCCCGGGACTGCCAGACCTGGGTGACGGCGAGGTGGGCGTAGACGCCCTGGAGGACGCCCTCCGGTGGCCGCGGGTCGGGGCGCCACGGCACCCGGATCTGGGCGCCCTGGCCAGGTTCGACCAGGTCGTACAGGTCGAGCGCCGCACCCAGCTTCGCGTGCTGCCACTCGTGCACGAGCAGCACCGCCATCGTCTCCGGGTCGGGGTGGGGTGTGACGGCGACCGCACCGAACGCGTGCCGGGCGGTGGCGCTTCGCAGGGGTCGCGCCGGGTCGGGCGCCAATGGCACGACGGAACGTAGGCCGCCGTCGAGCGCCGCCGCGTGCGCCGGCACGTCCCGGTGCACGACCCGCCAGGCTTCGGCCAGGGTACGGCCCAACGCCCGCGCCGCCGGACCGTCCAGGCGGGACTGGACCGGCTGGCCGTAACAGTCGCGGTACGGATCACCGTCCTCGATGAGCAGCCGGCCACCGGGCACCGCCACGTCCCGGGTCGGGAACCATCCGGTCGACGGCGGCGCGAGCGGATCGAGGAGCACCGTCTGCTCGACCGACCCACCCCGGACCCGGAACTCGCCGGGTCGGACGGTCACCTCGGCGCTCTCCCCCAGACCGGGCAGCACCAGGCTGCCGAGCGCGGGAAACGTGATCGTGTCGGCCCGTACCGGCACGTGCAGCGCGGCCGGGACGCCGGCCCGCAGCGCCGCGGCGAGGGCCAGCGCCGGCAGTGGGT
>NZ_JBEZEH010000024.1:0-46912 GCF_040648775.1 Micromonospora sp. NPDC049089 | reverse complement strand
CGGCCCCGCCCCCCCCCCGCCCCGACCCCCTCACCCCCGGCGTGGCGGGGCGGGGGGGGCCCCCCCCCCCCCCCGCGACGCATTCCGGAGTACGCTGACCGCTCCCCGTCCGTCGTTCCTCAGGAAGCGCCCATGCCCGAGTTGCTGACCGCCGACCGCATCGACGAGATCGGCGCCCTGGGCCTCAAGAGCCCCGACCCGGCCGCGTTCGTCGCCGAACTGGTGGGCGCCGTCGACGAGGGGCGGGTAGCGGACCCCGACGACACCGGGTACGCCCTGCTGGTCGCCGCGGACATCCTGGAACAGGCCGGCGACCTGGCCGACGCGCTCGCCCTGGCCACCCGCGCCATCGCCGAGCAGCCGGACGACAACGCGTACGCCCGAGCGGTGCGCGGCGGTCTGCTGCTGCGCCTCGGCCGCTCGGACGAGGGCATGGCCGAGCTGACCGCCCTGCGTCCGCTGCTGGAAACCGACCCCGCAGCCACGTACCTGATCGACGAGCTGGCCGAGTCCGGCCACACCGACACGGCGTTGGAGTGGCTCACCGGGGCGCTCGACGCGATCCTGGAACGGACCCGCACCCAGCAGCACGCGTCCGAGGACGCCCAGGACGAGGCCGCGGCCATGATCTACGGCCTGGCCCAGCGGCGGCACGACCTCCGCGAAGAGGCAGGCCTACCCCACGACGAGTACGACAACCTCGCCGACCGGCTGCGCGCCGCGAGCACCCACGCGCTCGACGCCGTCGACGACGGCCCGGCGACGCTGCTCTTCTGGCCGCAGGTGGAATTCGACGCCCTGCTGCTGCGCTGGCCGGCGCTGGCCGACAGCTACCCGCCCACCTGGGACGAGCACCGCGCCCAACTCGAACGCGCCCTCGTCGACGCGTCCGCGATGGGCGGCGCCGACCTGGGCGTGGTCGCCGGGACCGTCGACGGTCTGGCGACCTTCGCCGAACGCACCGGCAGCGACCCCACCGCCGAGGAAACCCTCGACGAGTACGCCGACAGCCTCGACGAGGCCGGCGTGACCGCCTGGCCACCCGGCCGCAACGACGCCTGCTGGTGCGGCTCCGGCGCCAAGTACAAGAAGTGCTGCCTGCCCCGCTCGCGCGGCTGATTCTTTCGGGCGCTCTGATTCTTTCGGCGCTACGTGCGGACCGACGGCGCGGACGGAGGCACCGTCGTCATCGAACGCGAACCCACGATCGATTGATATCCCTCAGTGCCGCGGAGGGCTAGGGTGACGGAAGGTAAGCACCCACTCCGGCAAGGAGGACCGTCGTGCGCCGCATCATCACCGCCATCGCACTACTCGGGCTGTCACTCTCCATCGTGCTGGCGCCGACGCCGGCAAGCGCGGCAAGCAGCGTCGACGTCACGTCCGCGACCCTGGTCGCCCGCGGCGTCGCTGTGGACATCACCCTCACCGTGACCTGCCCAGCCGGCCTGTCCGGCGCGACCGAGCTGATCGTCCGGCAGCGGTCGGGCGACAGGGCCGCCTACGCAGGTGGCTGGGCGCCCCTCAACAGCTGCACCGGCGAGCCGCAAGCCGTGACCGGGAGAGCGTGGGTGCAGCCCGACGGGCTGGTCCTCCACAAGGGTGTCGCGCTGATCAGCGGCGGATTCGAGCTGTGCAACCAGGACGTCTGCGACTACCCGAACTTCGAGCAGACGTTCCGCATCACCCGTTGAAGCGCGGCCAAACCATCGCCGCAGGACGCCGCCGGGGGAACCCGATGATCAAGTGATGAGAAGTAGGTCAGAACCACTTCCGACACCTACTTTTCATCACCTGATCACTGCCGCCGGAGCGAACAGCCGAAGTCGGCAGCGGTGACGGGATCAGTTTCCCAGCGCTCGCACCTTGGCGATCGTCTCCTGCACGTGCTGCTTGGCCGGGTCGCCACCCTGCGACGCCTGTGCGAGCGCCTGACGGTACGAGTCGATGATTCCGACCAGTGGACCGGCGGCCACGCCCTCCAGCGCGCCGGCGACGAGTGCTCGCGCCTCGGCGGCGTCCTGTGCTGCCGCTGCGGTCTTGGCCTTCGCCTCGTCCAGCTTCTGCGACGCCGCCGCCAGTCTCGCGATGATCTGTGCTGCGCTCACGCGCACCTCCCAGTGATCGACCATCGCCTCCACCACCGCACCGGCAGAGACCACATGGGAGCGTACGAGATTGGCGCACCCAGCGCGACCGGCCGCTCGCCCTCGCGTCACCGTGGGCATTGTCGTCCACGCTGGCGACTCTGACGGAGTTTGCCCACTGGGGCCCGACCGAGTCGGAACGCGATCAGATCTTGGACAGTTTCCGTTAGCTCATAACGGAAACTGTCCAAGATCTGAAGTGGCACCACGAAATTGGGGCCAGAGGTCGAGGGCAGCTTGTCTCCCGGCGCAAGTTCGCCGGACTTGATGTGAACGCGGATGCCGTCGGCAAGCAGCGATCCCAAGCTCGGGACCACGCCCGTGTGCGATGCCTCCTAGACTCGGTGACAGCTTGCCGAGGGAGTGACGGGGTTTGACGGTTCAGAGAACAGACACGACATCGGCTGGTCGTGGTCGCCGAGCTCGCGTCATTGGGCTGTCCGGCGCTCTCCTCGGGCTTCTCGCCCTCCTGCTGGCCGTCTCCGTCGCGACCGGCGACGGGCAGAGCATCCTCAGCAGCCTTCAGTCGTCGTCGTCGGCAACAGCCGCGCCCAGTCCGAACCCGGCGTCTCGGGCAGCGCTCTACCGGTCCTGCATCGCCAAGATCCATGGCGATGACGCGTTGGTCTACTTCCGACGGGAGATCCCCGAAAGCCGGTGGGGAGAACCGCTGCGGGGCACTGCCTCGACGACCAGTGAGCCGTACGTGCTGTGGATCTTCGACGCTCAGTGTGAACCGCACCGGGCGATCGAGGTGGGACGGGCCAGCAGTCGCACGTTCAAGGCCGAGGTGGGTCAGGTCTGGTACTACGCCGAGGCGTCGGCGGGGCCTCCCGCCGATGACTGCTCCTGCCGCGTCTTCAGCCCTTCGACCAGCGGCACTGAGCAGGAATTCAGCGACGAAGGCGGCGTCATCTACCACCTGGACTGATCCGTGCCCAACAGTCGGCGCCCGTGTGCGGTGACGACCAGGCGCCACTCCAGGTCGGTCGTCAGCGCAGACCGCGGACCATCAGCAGGTACGCGCAGTAGGCCATCGGCACCACCAGGAAACAGATCAGGAACCCGAGCGGCAGATATCGCGGCGGGGTGCCGGCGACCATGGCCGGCCGCCCCCAGCGGCCCAGCACCAGGTAGCCGCCGAAGAACGCCACCGCCGGCAACCCCGCGCAGATCCACGCTCCGAGGGTGAACCCGTCCACCAGGCCGACCCCGGAGGCGAGCACCAGCATCAGCACGAGCACCCCGGCCGCCGCGCCGCACCCGGCGTAAACGGCGACCGCTCTCGCCAGCGGCGACCACGTCGGCAGCAGCGCCGGGCGCTGGGCCAGCAACTCCGCCTGCTGCCCGTGCCGGTCGGCCTCGTCGGCCATCCGCCGGGCCAGCTCCAACTCCATCGCCGGGTCCGCCGCGGCCGCGCGCTGCGCGGGCACCCCGCCGCCCGCCGGGCTCACCGCCGTCGGCAGCGCCAGCCGCGCCTCCCCCGCCGGCAGCTGGGGGTACGCCCCGACCCCCGCCCGCCCCGGCGCGCCGCTTGCGCCGGCGGGTTCCCCGTCCCCGGTTCCGGGTGCGGTGGCAGCGGAGGGTGACCCGGTGCCGGACGGCGGGGCGGGCCAGGCGGCGGTCTCGCCTGGCGTTCCCGTCCCCTGACCCGCGCTCGGGCCGGAGGGAGCAGCGGGGGCGGCGGGTGGTTGGTCGACGCCGATGGCTCGGCCGAGCTGGTCGAGGCGCTGCCCCTGAGCGGTGAGCCGCTGCTGGAGGTAGTCGACTGCGGCGTGCAGGTCGCGGCGGCGCGCGGACTCGGCGGCGGCGTGCTGTTCCCCGGCGCGGTGCTGGGCGGAGAGTTGCCGGGCCAGGGCCGCGTACTCCTCGAAGGACACTGTCAGCGCTCCCCGTCCGGGTCGTGCCCGTCGCCGACGAACGGGACGATCAGCCGGGTGCGCTGGTCGTGCCTGTCGATCAGCAGTGCCCGGTCGGGGCGGGGCGTGTAGGTCAGGTCGTGCGCTCCGAGGTACAGGGCCAGTTCGGCGCCGGGCACGTTGAGCGCGACCAGGCAGGCGACGTCGTCGCGGTTCTGGGTGCCGCCGAGGTCGTCGCCGAGCCGGCGCAGCCCTCGCCACCAACCGAGCAGGTGCACCCCCTGCCCGGGGCCCTGACGCAGGAGGGTTCGCAGGTCGTCCAGGCCGGAACGGAACGTGCCGGGGTCGGTGGCACCGAGGACGGGCGCGGCGGCGTCCATGCCGAACACCACAAGGTATTCGCGGCCGGTGGGTTCGGCGGCCAGCGCGGCGATCCGGTCGCGCAGCCCCGCCGCGTCGAGGCGTCCGACCGGGTGGCCGGCGGCCCGCAGGACGGCTTCGGTGTCGTCGGCGACCGCGTCGGCGGCACCGACCAGGCAAGCCAGCTCGAACCGGGCGTCGCCTGGGGTGTGCTGGCGGGCCAGGCTGAGCGTCGCGGCCCGCAGCACATCCGCGCCGGTCGGCGCGGTGCCCACCACGGCGAGGTGCCGACCGGGGGTGGTGTCCATCAGAAACAGTGCTGTGGTGCCGTGCACGTCGACGGTCCGACCGACCAGTGCCATCGGGCGTCGACCACCGGGGCGCAACCCGGCGAACGTGCTGTCGTCCTCGATCCGCGCGGCTTCGTACCCCTTGAAGACCGCTGGGGCCCGCGAGCCCGGCGGGCGGGCCTGCCACAGGTCGTGGCGTAACGCGGCGAGATCCGCCGTGGCGGCGTGCGCGTCGGGGAAGCGCAGCACGGTGTCGGCGCCGACCGCGCCAGCGGCGGTGTTGACCACGGCGGAGCCGACCGGCAGGGCCGCGGCGGCGTCGTTGAGCTGGTCGAGAACCCCACCCCCGCCGGGCAGCGCCACCCGCAACGCGAACTGCCCGAAGATCGCCTCGGCCCGCCCGTAAAGGGCTTCGATGCCGGTCATGCTCTGGCTGGCGAGCACCAGGTGGATGCCGTACGAGCGGCCCTTGCGGGCCAGGTCCTCCAGCAGGTCGACGGCCTCCCGGGCCAGCGCGTCGTTGCCGGCGAGCAGCACGTGGAACTCGTCGATGACCGCCACGATGCGCGGCAGCGGATTGTCGCGGGGCAGGTCGGCGAGCTTGGTGACGCCGTGCCGCTTGAGTGCGGTGGCCCGGCGCTGCGCCTCCCGGCGCAGCTCGCGCAGCACGGCGAGACCGTACTCGCGGTCGGACTCGATGCCGACGGCACGGGCGTGCGGCAACCAGGACGGGTCCCGGTCGGTGGGCACGAACTCGGTGAAGCTCACGCCCTCCTTGAAGTCGAGCAGGTAGAGCTGCAACTCGGCTGGCGAGTAGCGGGCGGCCAACCCGTAGAGGACGTCGAGGAGAAAGACGGTCTTGCCGGCGCCGGTGCGCCCGCCGACCAGCCAGTGCGGGGTGGCGTCGTCGAAGGCGAGCGTCAGCGCGGTGTCGAAGGCGGCAGCGCCGCCGACCCGGCCGACCACCGTACGCAGGCCGTTGCCGGCGGACTCGGCCCAGCGCCGTTCGGGCAGCAGGTCGGTGAAGGGCAACGCGTCGGCGCGACGGGTGGCGGTGCCGAGGTGCTCGGCGAGCGCGCGGACCGAGGCCGGCGGCGGGTCGCCGTCGAGCAGGACGGGTGCGGCGAGCCCGCTGCCGTCGGCGCTGAACGGGGTGCCGGGTGGGTCGCCGACGTGCGCGTACCCCCGGTTGAGCCGTATTGCTGTGGTGCCGCCCAGTGGCAGCGTGGTCTCGCCGGGCAGCCGGGACGGGTGGCCGGCGAGCAGCACGCACACGGCGGCGGCCGGGCCGGCGTGGGTGAGCGCGGCGAGCCGGGCCAACTCGCGGGGCGGCGGCGCGGCGGTGGCGACCACCACCAACAGGCGACGGGCCGCGGGCTGGCCGTGCTGCGCGGCGCGGGCGTGCTGCTCGGCGGCGTCCAGCAGCGCGGCCACCTCGGCCTCGCCGGTGGCCGGCGGGTCGAGCACCCCGGCGTCGAGCAGTGGTCGCAGCGGGCCGAAGGTGGCACCGAGCGCGGCCGTGTCGATGCCGGCGACGCGGACCTGGCCGGGCGGCGCGGTGGCGACCAACCGCAGCACCAGCGCCCGCAGCAGCCCGGCGACCTGCGGGTCCCGGGCGTCGGTGTCCAGGGCGAGGTGGTGGCCGCCGCCGAGCGGGACCAGCACCGGAAAGCCGCCGTCCGCTGTGGACGCCTCGCCGATCCGCACCGCGGCCGGCTCGTCGGTCAGCGGGGTGACGCCCGGGGCGGGGGTGGCCAGGGCACCGCCGAGGCGGGCGAGGCGGGTCACCAGGTCGTCGGCGCCGGCCGGCGCGACGGCGGTCGGTGCCGCTCCCAGGGCGGTGCGGGCGGTGTCCAGATGCGCGCGAGCCGCCCGGTGGGAGTTGACCGCCTGCCCGTACGCCGACGCGAGCCTGCCCACCCTCTGCCCCCAACGCCACGGCCGCCTGGTCCCAGGAACCCTAACGGACACCGGTGGCACCCGGACAGTCCTGCGAGGACGTGTCACGCCGGACCGGTCAGGCCGGGCCGCACGCCGCCGGGCCGGACCCGTCGGCCGCCCCGCAGCGGAACACCTCCACCGGCGCCTTCGCCACGTCGGGCACCTGCTCGACCCGCATCAGGGCCAGTCGCTTGTCGACCGGCTCCCCCGAGTCGGGCGTGAACCGGATCAGCCCGGCCACCCCCGGGTAGCCCTGCCCGGCGTTCTGCCGGAGCACTTCCGCGTGCACGGCCACCGGGTTGACCGAGTCCGGTTCCCAACGTTGCCGCGGGTCGGCGTGGTGCAGCCGGGCGGCGAGGCTCTCCACGGCCCGGATGAGCATCATCGACGCGTCGTAGGCGAGACTGACCCGCTCACCGACCTGCTCTTCGGAGTCGGGCCGGCAGCGCGGCGGGTCGAGCAGGTCGTCGGCCTGGATCCAGGACAGGAAGGTCGCCCGGGCGTCGTCGCGCCGGTCCTGGGCGGCCCGCAGCGCCGCGCAGGTGGCCAGGGCCGCCTTGGAGACGTACGTGACGGGCAGGTTGCCGGGTGCGGCGGCGCGCAGCCCCGGGTTGGCCATGTACCGGTTGGCCGAGTCGTCGGCGACGAGGTGTCGGGGCGGGTTGCCGCCGCACTCGCGCAGGGCCCGCAGGAAACCGTCGAACTCCGACCATCGGCCCGCGTAGAAGAGCAGCCCGGGGTAGCCGCACTCGTCGGTCAGCCGCTGCCCGGTGCGCCACTCGTCGAGGCGGGTGATCCGGGGGCCGAACTGCTGTCGGAGCCCGTCGACGAGGGTGCCGACGTAGAGGTCCTCGGTGAGCGTGCTGCCCTCCAGGGTGGTGTAGAAGACGTGCGCCTCGTCGACCTTCAGCACCTGCCTGGCGTACGCGTCGACCAGCTTCACCTGGTCCTTGTTCGGTGCGGAGATCTGGAGGTAGAGGCGGGAGTTGGCGTCCATCTTGTCGGCCGAGAGGGTGGGCGCCAGCACCGGCAGCCCGACCTGGTTCAGCTCGCGCAGCGCGCGGGCAGTGCTGGTGCGGCTCTCCACCAGCCCGACCACCCCGAGCACCGTGGGGTCGTCCCGGGCCAGCTCGGCCAGCATCGCCACCGCCCGGTCGGCGTAGATCATCTGGCGGCCGGCGTTGGCGACCACGATCCGCAGCAGCGCGGCGCCGTCGGCGCCGGCCGACTCCTTCAGCAACGCGTACTGGGCGGTGGCCATCCCTTCGAGCTCCTCGCGCTCGGAGACGTACGACTCCTCGTCCGCGCGGGTCCGGTTGCCGGTGAGGGTGCCGAGGTAGACCAGGGTGAGGAAGGGCCGCCGCCGGTCGCTGCGCTGCCAGACCTCCTCGGCGGCGCGGTTCTGCGCGAAGATGCGCTCCTGAACTGTGCGCAGCCGGTCCTGGCCGGGGTCGTTGTTGAACACCTGGGCGGCGCTGTCGCTGTAGCCGACACACTCGCCGCTGCCGGCCACCTCGACCGAGACCTGGCCGGTGAGCGAGGGGTGACAGCCCGGCCCCCACCGGCTGGCCACCCACAGGCCGAGCACCGCCACCAGCACCAGGCAGAGCGCCGTCGGCAGGAAGCGCCGCGACCACCACGGCGGGTCGGGCGCGGAGAAGGGCCGCATCCCGCCACGCGACGGTGGGCCGGTGTTGGTCTCGTCGGGGCGCAGCGCCACCAGCCAGGTGGCCGGGCGGCGCAGCCGTCGCATCTCCGGCAGCGCACCGGCCCACTCGTCGTACGCCTCGTCGGCCTCGGTCAACGGGTGCGGTTCGGGCAGGTCCGGTGGGGGTTGCCCACCGGACGCGACGATCAGCAGCGGGTCGTTGCGGCCGGTCTCGGTGCGAACGTCACCGATCAGGCGGACCAGTTCCCCGCCGACGTTGCCGGGGGCGACGTGATCGATCAGCAGAGCCGGGTACGCGGTGCGCCGCCAGTCTGACAGGCGCCACGGGCGACGCCGGTACGCCTGCCGCAGGTCCTCCAGGAACGCGTGCAGCAGCAGCTTGTTGACCTGGTCGGGTTGCTCCCCGTCGCGCCAGCCGGCGGTGAGACGCTCGGCGAAACCGAGGAAGGTGACCGATTGCCGGGGCGCCAGATACTGCTGGCGCATGAACCAGTTGTAGTGCCGCCCGAGCACCGGCACCCGACCGGAGACGGCGGCGCGGAAGAGCACGCCCGGCACGGCGCGACGGACCAGCCAGAGCAGCACCTGCGAGACGATGCTGACCGCGTCGCCGCCGGAGGGCACCGCCTCCGGCGTGCGCGGGCCCCTGCGGTCGCGCAGCCGGCGGACCAGGGCCGCGCGGCTGTCGTCGGCGTCGATGCCCAGGTTGAGGCTCTGCTGCATCAGCCAGTCGGCGAGCGGATAGTGCCGGAAGCGCAGCCGGGCGGCACCGAAGGCCTCCAGGGAGAGCTGCCGGTGCAGCTCGCGCAGCAGCGCCGGCACGTCCCCGGCGCCGGTCGGCGCGTCGGCGTCCAGCACGGCGTGCGGGACCCGCCGCCGGGGGCCCTGGCCGAGGAACCGGCGCAGCGGCACCATCAGATCCGCGGTGTCGGAGCGGACCAGCCACAGCAGCGGCAGCCGGCGCTCGCCGCGGCGGGGTCGCCGCAGCAGCCGGGCGAGCAGCGTGAACAACTCCAAGCCGCCGGCCGGCAGGCGTTCCCGACCAGCGGTCGACTGTCGTTGGCCGGTCAACTCCCGCCTGGGTAACTCCGAGCGCCGCACGTGTCACCTCCGATCAACACAGTGTGACCTTGTGGTGCAACGCACGCCAGAGGACGACGGCCGACGATGGGTGTGGCGGCCAGCGACGTTCACAGTTGTCGATTAGGTTGACGTGGCGAACACCCGATGGAGGGAGTCCACCCCGTGCGACGAGTCCTCACGGCGGCCACCACCGCCCTGACCCTCACCACCGCCGGCACCATGCTCGCCGGCACCCCCGCCCAGGCCGCCCCGACGGGCTGGGGCCGTCCGGTCGTCTCCGCAGCGCCGCAACCCGGCGCGCCCGGACTGGGCGACAGTTACTTCCCCGACTACGGCAACGGCGGCTACGACGTCGAGCACTACGACGTTCGGCTGCGCTACGAACCGGCCACCGACCTGCTCACCGGCACCACCACGATCCTCGCCACCGCCACTGAGGACCTTTCGACGTTCAATCTGGACTTCCTGCTCGACGTCGAGTCGGTCCGGGTCAACGGTTGGGCGGCGAGCAGCACCACCGCTGGGGCGCACGAGTTGGTGGTCACCCCGGCCCGCACGGTGACCCGGGGCCAGCAGCTCACCATCGTCGTGCGGTACTCCGGTATCCCGTCGGAGGCCCTGGTCAACGGCTACACCGGCTGGACGCGTACCGACGACGGCGCCCTCGCCGTCAACGAGCCCGAGTCGGCGTGGTGGTGGTTCCCGAGCAACGACCACCCTCTGGACAAGGCCACCTACGACATCTCGGTCTCGGTGCCCACCGGCGTCGAGGTGATCAGCAACGGCGTGCAGCCGAGGCCGCCGCTGGCCGAGGCCGGCAACCGCACCCGGTGGATCTGGCGGACCACCTCCCCCACCGCCACCTACCTGGCCTTCATGGCCATCGGCCAGTACGACATCGTCACCGACACCACCCCTGGCGGCCAGCCGGTGATCAACGCGTACAGCACGTCGCTGGGCGCTCTCGGGCCGGCCGCGCGGGCCAGCATCGAGCGGACCGCCGAGATCGTCGACTGGGAGAGCGGGATCTTCGGCCCGTACCCGTTCGAGGCGCAGGGCGGTGTGGCCGGGCCGATCGACGGCATCAGCTTCGCCCTGGAGACGCAGACCCGCCCGGTGTACGGGCCGGGCTTCTGGCGACGCGGCGCCAACACCTACGTGGTGACGCACGAGCTGGCCCACCAGTGGTTCGGCGACTCGGTCTCGGTGGCCGACTGGCGCAACATCTGGCTCAACGAGGGCTTCGCCTCGTACGCCGAGTGGCTCTGGTCGGAGGAGCAGGGCGAGGGCACCGCCCAGGAGGTCTTCGACTTCACCTACGCCAGTTACCCGGCTGACGACGGGTTCTGGCAGGTGCTGCCCGGCGACCCGGGCGCCGCCCGGGTCTTCGACAACGCCGTCTACGACCGGGGTGCGATGGCCCTGCACCAGCTGCGGCTGGCCGTCGGTGACGACGCGTTCTTCGAGATCCTGCCGACCTGGACCGCCGAGCGCCGGTACGGCAACGGCACCATCGAGCAGTTCCAGGCCCTGGCCGAGCGGGTCTCCGGACTGGACCTGGACGACCTGTTCACCACCTGGCTGTTCACCGCCGGCCGACCCGAGGTGGCCAGCGCCGCCCGCAAGGCCGCCCCACCGACCGAGCCCAGATCCTGGGCCAAGATCCGCGAGTCCCACGAGCTGATGTCCCACTAACCCACCCCACCCCACCCCGCCCCACGTCGATCATGGAGTTGTGGTGCCTGACATATCAGGCAAGGGCGTATCTTCTGCCCACCACAACTCCATGATCGACCGGCGGGGGTCGCGCGGCCCGGGTCTACCGGGTTGAGGCTTCTACGGCGCGGATGTGCCGGTACGCGAACCAGAGCGGCGGGAACGCCCCGACCGCGAAGGACAGGTCGATGAGCGTCCAGAACCAGGGGATGTCCCGGATCGGGCCGCAGATCAGCGCCAGCGGAACGATGCCGGCGCAGGCGATCATGCCGACCTGCACCACCCAGACGTTGCGCACCGGGTCGCGCAGCGGCCCCCAGAAGGCCACTGCCAGCACCAGGTGGGCGAAGGCCAGCCAGTCGGTGCCGTAGAGCAGGAACGGGTAGTCCTCGCCGGCCGTCACGAGCCCGGTGTGCACCCGCTCGATCCAGGCGACCAGCGCGGGCAGGTGGCCGGCGAGCGGATCCAGTACGCGCAGCAGCCAGCGCACCTCGATCTCCAGCGGAAACGCGGTGACACCGCTCAGGAAGAGCCCGATCAGCACGACCCACAGCCATCGGCGGGTTCGCCGTAGCCGCTCCTCATTGTCCATGATCGCAGCGTAACGATGATCTTCAGTCTGCCCTGTCCCGGAAGCGGGCCACCGAGGGTGACCGCTGTCTCAGCGGTTCGCCACCGGCCCGGCGGTGGCCAACTCCCGGAGCCGGACCCCGCCCGACCGCACCGCACCGGCCTCGGCGGGCACGATGACGCAGACCGCACCGGTGGGCCGCACGATGCGGGCGGCCCGGAACGCCGCTCGTCGTACCGGATGGCGGGGTCGCGGAACGACGAGCGCGAGGGTCGCCGCACGGCCGCGCTGCCGATCGAGGGCGACGCCAGCCGCCGTCGTGGCGATCGCCGCTGCGGCTCCGGCGAGGACGAGCGTCTGCCGGGGCCCGGCATGTTCGGCGAGCCAGCCGAGCAGCGGGGCGCCGACCGCGGCGGAGACCGAGCCGGTGACCGCCAGGGCGGCGAGCACCCGGCCCCGCATCGCGCCGTCGGTGTCGAGCTGGGCGCGGGTACCGACGGTGGTGTCGATGACCACCGCGGCGGCGGCGATCGGCAGGATCACCGCGGCGAAGCTCCAGGTGCCGGGCGCGAGGCCGGCGACGATCTGCAACCCGCTGGCGAACAGGCCCGCGACGACGAGCGTCCGGTAACCCAGGGAACGCCGCCGGGCCGCGACGAGCGCGCCCACCACGGTGCCGACCGCGAACACCGTCGACAGCAGGCCGTACCCGGAGGCACCGGCGTCCAGCGGCCCGTCGCTCATCGCGGCCATGGTCACCTGGTAGTTGCGGCCCAGGCTGCCGAGCACGAACGACAGGGCGAGCGCGAGGAGCAGCACCGGCTGCCCGCGCAGGTAGGCGAACCCGGCGCGGGCACCGCCCCGCGTCCGGGCGACCTCCGGGACCGGGAGCCCGGGCACGCCCGCCGGGCGTACGGCGAACAGCGCCACCACCACGGCGGCGAAGCTGACCGCGTTGATGCCGAACAGCAGGGCGGGTCCGACGGCGGCCACCACCACGGCGCCGAGGCTCATGCCGAGGATGCGGCCGGCGGAGTTGCTGAGCGAGCCGAGCGCCAGCGCGTTGCCCAGCGTCTCCCGGTCGACGAGGCTGGCGGCCCAGCGCCCCATCACCGGGCCTTCGATCGCCGAGACGGCACCGGTGGCCAGCGAGATCGCGAAGATCAGCGGCAGACCGCCGACCCCGGTCAGGGCGACCGCCGCCAGTCCGGCGGCGAGCACCGCGTGGGCGCACTGGGCGGCGATCAGCAACGGGCGGGCGGGCAGCCGGTCGGCCAGCACACCACCCCAGACGCTGAGCAGCAGCGTGGGCGCCGCCTGGAGCAGCACGGCGAAGCCCATTGACGTCGCGGAGCCGGTCTCCTTCAGGACGTACCAGTTGACCCCGAGGACCTGCATCCAGGTGCCGATGACGGAGACGAAGCCGGCGAGCGCCCAGATCCGGTAGTTGCGGTGGCGCAACGCGGCGAAGGTGGCACCTCTGGCCACGACGAACCTCCAGCGATCGGCAGCATGATCATTCACACCGATCGCGGCGCGGTTCGGCAGCCGGCAAGTCTTGCCGGCTTAAACCTTTTTGCCCACATTTGTGAGCGGCTTCACCAGCGGGAATGCCCGGCCGATGCGGCGGCGGACCTGCCGCACCGACCGGACGCCCGCACCTCAGCGAGCGGCGAGAGCCTGCGCGGCCGGGCCCACCGGGGCCGGCAAGGCACCGACACCGCCCAGATAGCTGTGGATGGCCGCGGCGACCGCCCGCCCCTCGGCGATGGCCCAGACGATCAGCGAAGCGCCCCGGTGCATGTCACCAGCCACGAACACCCCGTCGGCGTCGGTCTGCCAGTCGTCGCGGGCGTCGATGGCGCCCCGCGGGTTGCGGGCCACGCCGAACTGGGCCAGCAGCGGCTGCTGCTCGGTGCCCTCGAAACCGATCGCCAACAGCACCAGATCGGCCGGCAACTCCCGCTCGGAGCCCGGCACCACAGTGACGACCCGCCGGCCGTCGCGCTTCTCCACTGTCACCTCGGCGATCCGCACCGCCCGCACCTGGCCGGTGCCGTCGTCCACGAACTCCTGCACCGCCACGGCGAAGACCCGCTCGCCACCCTCCTCGTGCGCCGGGTAGCTACGCAGCACCCACGGCCAGGTCGGCCACGGATCCCGTGCCTCGTCGCGCTCCTGCGGCGGCTGCGGGTACAGGTCGAGCTGGTGCACGCCCGCGGCGCCCTGGCGGTGCGCGACGCCGAGACAGTCGGCCGCCGTGTCACCTCCGCCGATGATCACCACGTGCTTGCCGGCCGCGTCGATCGGCGTGCCGTCGGGCAACACCGCGGGCGCCAGCCGACGCTCGGCGGTGGCCACCACGCCGGCCTGGTCGGTCGCCGCCGTGGCGACCGCGCGATTCGCCGCGACCAGGTGCGCCATCGCCTGGTGTACGCCCCGAAGCGCCCGCCCCGGGGTCTCCGGGGTGTCCCGGCCCTGCAACGCCCCACAGGCCAGCAGCACCGCGTCGTGCTCGGCGCGCAACTGCTCGGCGGTGACGTCCACGCCGACGTTCACGCCGGTGCGGAAACGCACCCCCTCGGCGGTGAGCTGGGCCAACCGGGCATCGATGTGCCGCTTCTCCAACTTGAAGTCGGGAATGCCGTACCGGAGCAGGCCACCGATCGCGTCGTCGCGTTCGTACACCGTCACCGCGTGACCGGCGCGGGCCAGCTGCTGGGCGGCGGTGAGCCCGGCGGGCCCGGAGCCGACGACGGCGACCGACCGGCCCGACGGCGCCGGCACCGGGCGGGGGGTGAACCCGCGCGCCGCGGCGGCGTCGGCGATCTCCACCTCGACCTGCTTGATGGTCACCGGTTGACCGCCGGAGATGCCGAGCACGCAGGCCGCCTCGCAGGGCGCGGGGCAGAGCCGGCCGGTGAATTCCGGGAAGTTGTTGGTGGCGTGCAGCGACTCCACCGCGGCGTCCCAGTTGCCGGTACGCACCAGGTCGTTCCAGTCCGGGATGCGATTGCCCAGCGGACAGCCGTCGTGGCAGAACGGGATGCCGCAGTCCATGCATCGGGTGGCCTGCTCACGGACCAACTCCTCGCCGGCCGGCGGGTACACCTCCCGCCAGTCGCTGATCCGCACCGGCACCGGGCGGCGGGCCGGCAGCCGCCGGTCGTAGCGCAGGAAACCGTTCGGGTCAGGCACGTGCCACCTCCTGGGCAGCCACCCGCGGGGCGGGCGGCACCGGCGCGGCCGGCGCGCTCAGCGCGCCCATCACCGCGTCGTCGACGTCGCGGCCGGCTGCTTCGGCGGCACGCATGATCTCCAGCACCCGGCGGTAGTCGCGGGGTACCACAGCGGTGAACTCGGCCACCGCCTCCGGCCACCGCTTGAGCAGCTCCTCGGCGACCGCCGACCCGGTCTCGGCCACATGCCGTTGGACCAGCTCGTGCAGGAGCGACTGCTCCTGCTCGCCCACCGGCAGCAGGTCGACCAGCTCCGCGTTGACCCGGGCCCGATCCAGGCGGTGCACGAACGCCGTGCCGCCGGACATACCCGCCGCGAAATTCCGGCCGGTAGCGCCCAGCACCACCACGGTGCCGCCGGTCATGTACTCGCAGCCGTGGTCACCAACACCCTCGACCACGGCGACCGCGCCGGAGTTGCGTACCGCGAACCGCTCCCCCACCCGGCCGCGCAGGAAGACCTCGCCCGCCGTGGCCCCGTACAGGATGGTGTTGCCGGCGATGATCTGATCCTCGGCCCGCTGCCCCGGCTCGGCGTCCGGGTCGAGGAACGGCGCGGCGGCGTCCGGACGGACGATGAGCCGACCCCCGGAGAGGCCCTTGCCCACGTAGTCGTTGGCGTCGCCGTGCAGGCGCAGGGTCACGCCGCGCGGCAGGAACGCGCCGAACGACTGCCCAGCCGTGCCGTGCAGCACGAACTCGACGGTGTCCTCGGGAAGGCCGGCGCCACCGAAGCGACGGGTTACCTCGCCACCGAGCATCGCGCCGACGCTGCGGTGCTCGTTGCGCACCGCCACCTCGACCCGCACCGGCGCCCCGTCCGTCAGAGCCGGACGCGCCAACGCGATCAGCTCGTTGTCGAGCGCCTGCTCCAGGCCGTGATCCTGCGCGCGGACCCCGCGTCGGGCCGCGTCGGCGGGCAGCTCCGGCAGGTGCAGGACGGGCGCCAGGTCCAACCCGTGCGCCTTCCAGTGCGTCAGAGCCGGGGCCACGTCCAGCAGCTCGGACTGCCCGATCGCTTCCTCGATCGACCGGAAACCCAGCTCGGCCAGGTAACCCCGGACCTCCTCGGCGAGGAAGAGGAAGAAGTTCTCCACGAACTCCGGCTTGCCGGTGAAACGCTCCCGCAGCACCGGATTCTGCGTGGCGATGCCGACCGGGCAGGTGTCCAGGTGGCAGACCCGCATCATCACGCAACCCTCGACGATCAGCGGCGCGGTCGCGAAGCCGAACTCCTCCGCGCCGAGCAGCGCCGCGACCAGGACGTCCCGGCCGGTCTTGAGCTGGCCGTCGACCTGCACCGTGACCCGGTCGCGCAGCTTGTTGAGCAACAGCGTCTGCTGCGCCTCGGCCAGCCCCAGCTCCCACGGGGTGCCGGCATGCTTGAGCGAGTTCATCGGGGAGGCGCCCGTGCCGCCGTCGTGGCCGGAGATCAGGATGACGTCCGCCTTGAGCTTCGCCACCCCGGCGGCGACGGTGCCGACGCCGACCTCGCTGACCAGCTTGACGTGCACCCGGGCCGCCGGGTTGACGCACTTCAGGTCGTGCACCAACTGGGCGAGGTCCTCGATGGAGTAGATGTCGTGGTGCGGCGGCGGGGAGATCAGACCCACGCCGGGGGTGGCGTGCCGGGTCCGGGCGATCCACGGCCAGACCTTGTTACCGGGCAGCTGACCGCCCTCGCCCGGCTTGGCGCCCTGGGCCATCTTGATCTGGAGGTCGTCCGCGTTGACCAGGTACTCGCTGGTCACACCGAAGCGGCCGCTGGCGATCTGCTTGACCGCCGAACGGCGGGCCGGGTCGTGCAGCCGCTCGACGTCCTCGCCGCCCTCACCGGTGTTGGACTTGCCGCCGAGCCGGTTCATGGCGATGGCGAGCGTCTCGTGCGCCTCCGCCGAGATCGACCCGTACGACATGGCGCCGGTGGCGAACCGCTTGACGATCTCGGTGGCCGGCTCGACCTCCTCGATCGGCACCGCCGGACGGACGCCGGTGCGCAGTGTGAACAACCCGCGCAGCGAGCCGGCCTGCGCGGCGAGCGCGTCGACCTTGGCGGTGTACTGCCGGAAGACGTCGTACTGCCGGCTGCGGGTGGCGTGTTGCAGCAGGAACACCGTCTCCGGGTTGAACAGGTGCAACTCACCCTCGCGGCGCCACTGGTACTCGCCGCCGACCTCCAACCGGTCGGAGGTGGCGGTGCCGGCCGGCGGCCAGGCCAGCGCGTGCCGGGCGGCCACCTCGGTGTGCACGCCCGCGAGACCCACCCCGCCGATGCGGCTGGGGGTGCCCCGGAAGTAACGCTCGACCAGCCGGCTGTCCAGGCCGACCGCCTCGAAGACCTGCGCACCGCAGTACGAGGAGACCGTCGAGATGCCCATCTTGGACATGATCTTCAGGACGCCCTTGCCGAGCGCCTTCGCGTAGTTGCGCACCGCGGCGGCGGGCTCCACCCCGGCCAACGTGCCGGTGGCGATCATGTCCTCGACCGACTCGAACGCCAGGTACGGGTTGACCGCCGCCGCGCCGTAGCCGATCAGCACCGCCGCGTGGTGCACCTCCCGGCAGTCCCCGGACTCGACGATCAGCGCCGCCCGCGTACGGGTCTGCTCGCGGACCAGGTGCTGGTGCACGGCGGCGGTGAGCAGCAGCGACGGGATCGGTGCCAGGTCGGCGTTGGAGTCCCGGTCGGAGAGCACCAGGATGCGCACCCCGTCCTCGATCGCCTCGGAGACGTGCCGGCAGATCTCGGTCAGCCGCGCCTTGATCCCGGCGGCGCCCTCCCGGATCCGGTACAGCCCGGAGACCCGGACCGCCTTGAAGCCGGGCAGGTCGCCGTCCTCGTCGATGGAGAGGATCTTCGCCAGCTCGTCGTTGTCGAGGATCGGGTGCGGGAGCACGATCTGACGGCAGCTCGCGGCACCCGGGTCGAGCAGGTTGCCCTCCGGCCCGATCGTCGACGCCAGGCTGGTCACCAACTCCTCGCGGATGGCGTCCAACGGCGGGTTGGTGACCTGGGCGAAGAGCTGGTGGAAGTAGTCGTAGAGCAGCCGCGGTCGGGTGGACAGCGGCGCGATCGGGGTGTCCGTACCCATCGAGCCGAGCGGCTCGGCGCCGGTGCGGGCCATCGGCCCGAGCAGGATCTTCAGCTCCTCCTGCGTGTAGCCGAAGGTCTGCTGCCGGCGGCGCACCGAGTCGTGCGTGTAGACGGTGTGCTCGCGCGCCGGCAGGTCGTTCAGCTCGATCAGCCCGGCGTGCAGCCACTCGGCGTACGGCTGGGCGGCGGCCAACTCGGACTTGATCTCCTCGTCGTGCACGATCCGCCCGGCCACCGTGTCGACCAGGAACATCCGGCCCGGCTGGAGTCGCCCCTTGGCGACCACGTGGGCCGGGTCGAGGTCGAGCACGCCCGCCTCGGAGCCGAGCACCACGAGCCCGTCGTCGGTCTGCCACCAGCGCCCCGGACGCAGCCCGTTACGGTCCAGCACCGCGCCGACGATCTCGCCGTCGGTGAAGGCCACCGACGCCGGGCCGTCCCACGGCTCCATGAGGCTGGCGTGGAAGCGGTAGAAGGCGCGCTTGGCCGGGTCCATCCCCGGGTCGTTCTCCCACGCCTCGGGGATCATCATGAGCACCGCGTGCGGCAGGCTCCGCCCGGCCAGGTGCAGCAACTCCAGGACCTCGTCGAAGTTCGCCGAGTCGGACGCCGCAGGGGTGCAGACCGGGAAGACCCGTCGGATGTTGCCGGGCACGTTCGGCGAGCGCAGGAGCGCCTCGCGGGCCTGCATCCAGTTGCGGTTGCCCCGGATCGTGTTGATCTCGCCGTTGTGGGCGATGAACCGGTACGGGTGCGCCAGCGGCCAGGACGGGAAGGTGTTCGTGGAGAAGCGGGAGTGCACCAGCGCGATGGCGCTGTCCACCCGCTCGTCGCGCAGGTCCGGGTAGAACGCCGGCAACTGGTCGGGCGTGAGCATGCCCTTGTAGACCATGGTGCGGCTGGACAACGACGGGAAGTATGCCGGAACGCCACGCTCGGCGGTCTCCCGCTCGGCCTGCTTACGCAGACAGAACGCCACCCGGTCCAGCTCAAGGCCGCGCAGCGGGGAGCCGGCCGGCCCGTCGGGTGTGTCGGTGAGGCGGTGCGCCGCCAGGAAGAGCTGCCGGACCCGGGGCATCGCCGCCAGGGCGGTCTCACCCAGGTCACTCGGGTCGATCGGCACGTCCCGCCAACCGAGCAGATCGGCGCCCTCGACCAGTGCGTACTTCTCGACAACCCGGCGGGCACGCGCCTCGGCGGCATCGTCGTCGGGAAGGAAGACGAGCCCGGTGGCGTACTCGCCCGCTGGGGGAAGCGCGACGTCGGCCACCGCGCGCAGGAACGCGTCGGGCACCTGGATCATGATGCCGGCGCCGTCGCCGGTGTTCGGCTCCGCGCCTCGGGCGCCCCGGTGGTCCAGCCGACAGAGCGCGCCGAGCCCGTTGGCGACGACCGAGTGTGAACGCCGGCCGTGCAGGTCCGCCACGAAGGCCACGCCGCAGGCGTCGTGCTCCTGCGCTGGGTCGTAGAGACCCTGGGCGGACGGACGGGGGTGGGGCGTCGGGGACGCCTGCGGGCTGTGGGGGTGCGGCTGTTCTGTGTCCGCGTACGGCTGAGCCACCGGGCCTCCTGTCGTCACTCAGGTTGGATCATGGTGGGGACGACGTCGGCCCGTGGGTCTATTGAGTCTACGTTAGGGCCGGGGTCGCACGGCCACCCGAGATTGATCACACCGTCCACAGGCTGGGACGTGTAGTCTCGCGCGGTGGATCCGCTACACAGGCACGTCTTCGACCGGTTGGAACGCTTCTACGACGCGGTGCCCCGCGACGTCGCCGCTGCGGAGGAGCATGGCGGGTTGGTGCTGTTCGTCCGCGAAGGCGCCGGCTGGCCGTTCTATGCCCGCCCCCGGATCGACGCCACCGAGCCGCCGTCGCTGGCCGACGTGGTCTCGGTCCGCGAGCGCCAGCGGAAGCTGGGCCTGCCGGAGGCCTTCGAGTGGGTGCACGAGACGACCCCGGAACTGCTGGCGGTGGCCCGCTCGGCGGGGCTCAGCGTGCTGGAGGCGCCGCTGATGGTGCTCGACCCGAGCGCGCTGCCCGACCCGGCGACGCTCTCCGACGCGGCGGTGCGGGTGCTGGCCGCTGACTCCCCCGGTTTCGCCGCCGATGTCGCCGCACGGCGTGCGGTGGCAGCGGTGGCGTTCGCCGCCGCCGGCACCGCGCCCGGCGAGGCGGGTCCGGCCGAACGCGACGCCGCCGTCACCGAACTCGAACTGGCCGCGCTCGAGGAGGAGCGCGTCCGGATCGCCGACGGGCGACGGATCTCCGCGCTGGCCGGCACGCCGACCGAGGGCGCGCTGGCCAGCGGCATGGCGATGCGGGTGGACGACGTCGCGGAGGTCGCCGGGGTGGCCACCCTGCCGTCCGCCCGACGACGCGGGCTGGGCGCCGCGCTCACCGCCACCCTGGCCCGGGAACTCCTCGCCGCCGGCACCGAGCTGGTCTTTCTCTCCGCGGGCAGCGAGGAGATCGCGCGGGTCTACCTGCGGGTCGGCTTCCGCCGAATCGGCACCGCCTGCATCGCGGAACCCGCCGCCCTCATCCCCTGAGCTGCCCCGCTCCACCGACCTGCGTCGCGGCCGAGGTCAGGTCGGTGGGCGCCACTGGGCGGCGGAGGCGGCGGCGCTGGAGAGCAGTCGGGAGTTGATCGTGCCCAGTGCGGCGTCCCGGGCGCGCAGCGCCAACCGGCCCCGGGTCTGGAGCACCGCCGACATCCGCCGGGTCTGCCGGACCACCGTCGCGGCCCGGGGGCGGCGCACCCGGTCGTACGTCTGGACGGCGTCGGGCAGCCGAGCCTCCCGCAGCAGCGACGCGAGCGTCGCGGCGTCCTCGAACGCCAGGCAGGCGCCCTGCCCGAGGTGCGGCGGCATAGCGTGCGCCGCGTCGCCGAGCAGCACCACCCCACCGGGCCCGACCGGAAAGCCGTACGCCCGGGGCAGCGGGCGCAGCTCGCGAACCTCCTGTTGGACCAGGTCGGCCGGGTTGGTGGCGTCGAGAAGCGCGCCGACCGGCGCGGGCCAGCCCGCGTACCAGCGGCGCAGCAGGGCGAGCTGGGTCTCCGGTGGTTCCGGGCGGGGCGCGCCGGCGGCGGTGGCCACCCAGTAGATGCCGCCCCTGGTGGACCCGCCCGAGGAGCCCCGCTCGCCCAGCGACGCGGCCACGAACCGGTAACCCGCGCCGAGGATCTCGCCGGCCAACGGCTGATCGTCGGGGAGCCGAGGTGCCTGGTACCAGGGGATGACGGCCCGCCAGGCAGCGCATCCGGAGCTGACCACCCGGGACTCGGGCGCGAGTTGGCGGCGGATGCCGCTGTCGGTGCCGTCGGCGGCCACCACCAGATCGGCCTCGATGGTGTGCCGCCCGTCGCTGACGCCCGGCCGCTCGCCCGGCTCGACGCGGACGTGGCGCACCGTCACTCCGGTCCGCAACTCGACCCGCTCGCCGAGGCCGGCGATCAGCGCGTCGTGCAGATCCTCCCGGTGAACCACCACCGGTATCCGGTCGGCCGGAACGGGCCGGGGCTGCACGAGCCAGTGCCCGTCCGGGCGACGAACCCCGCCGTCGGGCAACGGGGTGGCGATGGCGGCCAGGCCGGCACCGAGGCCGAGGGCCTGGAGCGCGCGGACACCGTTGGGCCAGAGCACCACAGCGGTGGGCTCGGGGCGGACCCGTTCGGCGCGTTCCAACAGGGTGACCTGCCAGCCGGAACGCGCCAGCGCGCCGGCCACCGCGAGGCCACCGACCCCTGCGCCGACCACCACCGCGCTTCGCATCGGTGTCGCTCAGCTGTCCCGGTCGGCGGGACGCGCGCCAGTGGCGTCGGCCCGGTCGGTGCGAACGGCGGACGGAGCGTCCGCCGGCTCGTCGTCGCTCGGCGCGAGGTCGTCGGCGGCCGCGTCGCCGGACGGCTCGCCGTCATCCGGCCCGGAGTCGTCGTCCGCCGGCGGTACGACGCCGGTGTCCTGCCAGGCCGCGTACTGCTCCTCGCTCACCACCCGGTAGCCCTCCGGCGCGGCGGCCCGCGCGGGGG
Source organism: Micromonospora sp. NPDC049089 (assembly GCF_040648775.1). Classification (NCBI taxonomy): domain Bacteria; kingdom Bacillati; phylum Actinomycetota; class Actinomycetes; order Micromonosporales; family Micromonosporaceae; genus Micromonospora; species Micromonospora sp. NPDC049089. Next base: position 24,911 of record NZ_JBEZEH010000024.1, on the reverse strand, counting down.
TCTCCCGCTCGGAGAGGTCGACCTGGGACAGGTCGGACGTGGGGGGCGGGGTCGTCGTCCCCGCCGGGCCGAGTGGGATCAGGTAGTCCCGAGGGCCACGCACCCGTACGAAGTAGATCAGGGCGCCGAGGAAGACCAGTGCGGCGGTCCAGACGTTGAGCCGGACGCCGAAGATCTGGTTGGCCTCGTCGGTGCGCATCAGCTCGATCCAGAACCGGCCGACGGTGTAACCCATCACGTAGAGCGCGAACGCCCGGCCCCGGCCCAGCTTGAACCGGCGGTCGAGGACGAGGACCAGAGCGGCGACGCCGATGTTCCACAGCAACTCGTAGAGAAAAGTGGGCTGGTAGAGGCCCGGTTCGAGGATCGGCTGTCCGGCGTCGTCGCGGAGGGCGTGCCCGGGGTTGTCCGGGTCCATCCGGTGGATCTCCAGACCCCACGGCACTGTCGTCCGGCCACCGAAGAGCTCGTTGTTGAACCAGTTGCCGAGCCGGCCGACGGCCTGGGCCAGCGGCAGCCCGGGGGCCAACGCGTCAGCCACCACGCCGAACGGAATGCCGAGCTGTCGGGCCGCGATCCAGGCACCGACCGCGCCACCGGCGACCGCGCCCCAGATGCCGAGACCGCCCTCCCAGATGGCGAACGCCTTCATCGGATCACCACCGGCCCCGAAATATTTCTCGGGTGAGGTGATCACGTGGTAGATCCGGGCGCCGATGATGCCGGCGGGCACCGCCCAGACGGCGATGTCGAGCACCGCGCCGGGCGCGACGCCGCGCTGCCGCAGCCGGCGCTCCGTCACCCAGCAGGCCAGCACGATGCCGGCGATGATGCAGAGCGCGTAGGCCCGGATCGGCACCGGCCCGAGCTGCCAGACCGCGGTGCTGGGGCTGGGCAGGGCCGCCTGGGGGGAGAGCGAGGCGAGGGTCACGGGTGCACACGCTACCGCTGCACACCCCCGCAGCGGCACCCCGGGCCGCCGGAGGGCGCATCCCGGTGACTTCTGGTTTGCGCCGCCGTAGGCTCTTTGTCCATGAGCGCGCTCACCTGGGCGGTCGCCGCGGTCGTCACCGACGACACCGGTCGGGTGCTGCTCTGCCAGCAGGGTCGGGGGGACCGCCGCCACGCGTTGCCCGGTGGGCGGCTGCGCCCGGCCGAGAGCCCGGTGCGGGCGGCGCTACGGGACATTCGCGCGGAGACCGGCTGGGACATCGAGCTGACCGGCCTGGTCGGCATCTACCAGGTGAGCCGCCCTTCGGGGGAGGCCGCCGCCGGACGCGCCGGCCCGCTGCCGGACGTCCTCGTGCACGTGTTCCGGGCCCGCGCCGCCGGGGTCCAACCCGCCACCGACCCACCGCCGGGCTGCCGACTGTCCTGGCACTCCCCCGACGCGCTGCCCGCGGTGGTCACCCCGCTCACCCGAGCCGCCGTCACCGACGTGACCGACGGCCGCTTCGGCGTACTCCGCGACATCGACTGTGCGCCCGGCACCGTCACCACCGCGTCGCTGCCGACGGCCCGCCCAGCCGAGGACGGCCGGCCGACGGCCGACCAGGAGACGCGGTGCCCCGGGCCGGGTTGAGCCGGGCTGGGCGACGCGGGCTCAGCGGGTGGGGTTACGAACGCCCTCGGCGAGTTCGGCGCTGAGCGTGCGAAGGGCGGCCAGCCCGTCGGCCTCGGTGGGCGCGTCAAGCACACACCGGACCAGCGCGCTGCCCACGATCACCCCATCGGCGTAACCAGCGACGGTGCCGGCCTGCGCGCCGGTACCCACACCCAGGCCGACGCCGATCGGCAGGTCGGTGACCGCGCGGGCCCGGGAGACCAGCGTCGGGGCGGCGTCGGAGGTACGCGCCCGGGCGCCGGTCACACCCATCACGGCGGTCGCGTAGACGAAGCCGCGGCAGTGCTGCACCGTCATCGCCAGCCGAGCGTCGGTGGACGACGGCGAGACCAGGAACGTGCGGTCCAGCCCGTGCGCGTCCGAGGCGGCCAGCCACTCGTCGGCCTCGTCAGGGATGAGGTCCGGGGTGATCAGACCGGTGCCGCCGGCGGAGGCCAGGTCACGGGCGAAGACGTCCACGCCGTACCGCTCGACCGGATTCCAGTAGGTCATGGTGACCACTGGGGCGCCGGTGGCCGCCACCGCCTCGATGATGCGCATCGTGTCCGCGGTGCGTACGCCACCGGCCAGCGCGATGTCGCTGGCCCGCTGGATCACCGGCCCGTCCATCACCGGGTCCGAGTAGGGGATCTCCACCTCGATCACGTCGACCCCGGCCTCGACCATGGCGGTCATCGCGGCGATGCTGCCCTCGACGGTGGGGAAACCGGCCGGCATGCAGCCGACCAGCAGTGCCCGTCCGTCGGCGCGGGCCTTGTCGAAGGCCACCCCGATCCGGCTCATCTCACCGCTCCTTGTCGAGGATGCCGAAGTAGTCGCCGGCGGTGTGCACGTCCTTGTCGCCCCGCCCGGAGAGGTTGACCACGATGGTGGGCTCCCGGCCCAGCTCCGCGGCGAGCTTCGGAGCCAGCGCGACGGTGCCGGCGAGCGCGTGCGCGCTCTCGATCGCCGGGATGATGCCCTCGGTACGGCAGAGCAGCTCGAACGCGGCCATCGCCTCGTCGTCGGTGACCGGCAGGTAGTTCGCCCGGCCGGTGTCGTGCAGCCACGCGTGCTCCGGCCCGACGCCCGGGTAGTCCAGGCCAGCGGAGATCGAGTGCGACTCCAGGGTCTGCCCGTCGGCGTCCTGGAGCACGAAGGTGCGGGTGCCGTGCAGCACCCCGGCCGACCCGCCGGTGATGCTCGCCGCATGCCGGCCGGTGGCCACCCCGTCGCCACCGGCTTCGAAGCCGTACAGCCGAACGGCCTCGTCGCCCACGAACGCGTGGAAGATGCCCAACGCGTTGGAGCCGCCGCCGACGCAGGCGGTGACGGCGTCCGGCAACCCGCCGGTGAGGTCCAGGCACTGCTGACGGGCCTCGTCACCGATGCCCCGGACGAAGTCGCGCACCATCGCCGGGAACGGGTGCGGGCCCGCGGCGGTGCCGATCAGGTAGTGCGTCTCGTCGACGTTCGCCACCCAGTCGCGCATCGCCTCGTTCATCGCGTCCTTGAGGGTGCGCGAGCCGTTGGTGACCGGGACGACCGTCGCGCCGAGCATCCGCATCCGGGCCACGTTGAGCGCCTGCCGCTCGGTGTCGACCTCGCCCATGTAGACCACACACTCGAGGTCGAACAGGGCGGCGGCGGTCGCGGTGGCGACACCGTGCTGGCCGGCGCCGGTCTCCGCGATCACCCGGGTCTTGCCCATCCGCTTGGTGAGCAGCGCCTGGCCGAGCACGTTGCGCACCTTGTGCGCACCCGTGTGGTTGAGGTCCTCGCGCTTGAGCAACACCCGCGCGCCGACCTTCGCGGAGAACCGCCGGGCCTCGTAGAGCAGCGACGGCGTGCCGGCGTAGTCGCGCAACAGCGCGCCGAACTCCGCCCGGAAGGACTCGTCCTCCATCGCCGTACGCCACGCCCCGTCGAGCTCGTCCAACGCGGCCACCAGGGCCTCGGGAACGAACCGACCGCCGAAGCGGCCGAAGTGGCCGGCGGAGTCGGGCTGCGGGCCGGCCACCGGGGCCAGCGCGTCGGCGCTCATCGGGAATCCTCTCGGTGGGACGTCAGCCCGGCGCCGGGTCAGCGCACCGGCCGGGGCGTTGCCGGGTGGTTGCCGGCGTTGACCAACTCGGCGACCGCCTCGCGGGGGCTCTTCTGGGTGACCAGGCCCTCGCCCACGAGGACCGCGTCGGCGCCCGCGGAGGCGTACCGGATCAGGTCGTGCGGGCCACGAACGCCAGATTCGGCGATCTTGACGACGCTGCTGGGCAGGCCGGGCGCGATCCGCTCGAACACCGACCGGTCGACCTCCAGGGTACGCAGGTCACGGGCGTTGACCCCGATCACCTGCGCGCCGGCCTCCAACGCGCGGTCGGCCTCTTCCTCGTCGTGCACCTCGACCAGAGCGGTCATGCCCAGCGACTCGATCCGCTCCAGCAGGCCCATCAGGACGTTCTGCTCGAGTGCGGCGACGATCAGCAGAACCAGGTCGGCGCCGTGCGCGCGGGCCTCGTGGATCTGATAGCTGGAGACCACGAAGTCCTTACGCAGCACCGGCACGGTGACCGCCGCACGGACGGCCGCAAGGTCGTCCAGCGAACCGCCGAACCAGCGCCCCTCGGTCAGCACGCTGATCGCCCGCGCCCCACCGGCCGCGTAGTCGACGGCGAGGTCGGCCGGATCGGCGATCTCGGCCAGCCGGCCCTTGGACGGCGACGAACGCTTCACCTCGGCGATCACGGCCACGCCGGGCTTGCGCAGCGCCGCGTACGCGTCCATGGGCGGCGGCGCCGCCGCTGCCAGTTCACGGATCCGCTCCAGCGGAACCTGCTCCTGGCGTCGGGCGACGTCTTCACGCACGCCGGCCAGAATCTCGTCGAGCACGCTTACGGACGCTGCCTGGCCGGCCTCGTCCCCCTCCGCGTGCGCATGCTCAGCAGTCACGAACGGACTCCCCTCTCCGGGCGTCATGGGCCGATGCTAGGGGCAGCCGACCGACGCCGAATGCCGGGGGTATGGCGCTGCTCACGAAAAGGGCTGCGGCATAATGGCCGACTTGCCGTGAAGGGGTTGTCACGCAGCGCCACCTCCGGTATCGATCACCGTCACGCGGTATGGAGCCCGGCGGCCACGGTCAGACCGCGGCCGATCCATCGATCATGCCACCAGTTACCGCGCGGCGCGCGACAGCAACGACGCCAGTCGATGTTGTGAGCAAGCTCAAGGTTTGCCGGACGGTCCTGGTCACGGCCGAGGCGAGACAGTTGACCGGGCGGTCACCGCGGCGAAACGTCGACGGGTGAGCATCGTCCTCAGGCAGACTCGATGGCGCGCCTGCCCCGACCGTCGCAACTCCTCGCGCGAGGTGATCATGAGCATTTCCGAGCCGCACCCGACCATCGGACTGACCACGATCTCGCGGACGGTGGCATCGCTCGCCGTCGGCGTGGTGCACACCGTGGAACGGGCCGTGGTGGGCGAGGGACGGATGCGGACAGCACGGGGCAACGCCTGGGAAGCGGTCTGCGCCGACCGGGCCCGCGCCGACCAGCGTGCCGAACTCAACCGCCTGGTCGAAGAGCTGACCGCCGCCCGCGCCGCCAGTAGCCGCACCCAGTGGGAGCGCCAGCCGGTCGGCTGACGCCCTCCGCGTCAGTCGGCCGTCGGGTCCTCGCCCCGGTCCAGCGCGTCCCACGCCTCGGTGGTCCGACGCCCCGCCAACGGCGTCGCTGGCCCGGTCGGGTCGCTCTGCGCCGGCGCGTCCTGCGGCGCGCTCCGCGCCGGACGCTCGTACCGGGCGCCCATCGCCGGCCAGTCACCGCCACGCACCGCCGTCCACCAGCCTCCACCGGCGGCCAACAGACCGCCGAGCAGGCACAGCGCCGGCCACTGCCGGCTCACAACGCCGCTCACGTCGGCCACCAGCCCGTACCCGCCGCCGGCCGCCACGGCCAGACCGAGTACGCCGAGCAGCGCCCCGAGCACCCGACGCAGGCGGCCCCGGGTGGCCAGCACCGCGCCACCCCCGGCCAGGGTCACCAGGGCCAACGCCGGCAGCCAGGGCAGCAGGCTCGCACCGCTGCGGGTGTCGCGCACCGGCGGCAGCGGCGCCGGACGTACCGTCAGCTCGACCGACCAACCGCGCGTTGCGGCCCACAGCGCCAGGCCCGCGCCGGCCAGGCAGAGCAGCACGGCGTACGTCAACGCGCGCCGGCCCACGACGGACCGCTCCCCGCCGCTCACGAGCTCATCCCATCGTCAGCGACTGCCAGGCACCACTTCGCCGCCGCGCTCACCGAGCCGGCCGGAGGGTTTCGGCGGCTGCGATCGCGGCCAGCACGGCCGCCGCCTTGTTCCGCGTCTCCTGGTCCTCGGCGGCCGGGTCCGAGTCGGCGACCACCCCCGCCCCGGCCTGGACGTAGGCGCGGCCGTCGCGGATGAGCGCGGTCCGGATGGCGATCGCCATGTCCAGGTCGCCGCCGAAGCCGAAGTAGCCGACGGTGCCGCCGTAGAGGCCACGACGGACCGGCTCCAACTCCTCGATGATCTCCATGGCGCGTACCTTGGGCGCCCCCGAGAGCGTGCCGGCCGGGAAGGTAGCGGCCAACGCGTCGAAGGCACTCTGGTCGTCACGCAGCGTGCCCGTGACGGTGGAGACGATGTGCATCACGTGGCTGTAGCGCTCGATGGTGGCGAACTCGGGCACCTCCACGCTGCCGGGCTGACAGACCCGACCCAGGTCGTTGCGGCCGAGGTCGACAAGCATCACGTGCTCGGCTCGTTCCTTCGGGTCGGCGAGCAGCTCGGCGGCGAGGGCGGCGTCGGCCGCGGGGGTGCCGCCCCGCGGCCGGGTGCCGGCGATCGGGTGCAACAACGCCCGCCGTTGCCCGTCCGCGGCCCCGGTGACCTTCAGGTGCGCCTCCGGGGACGAGCCGACGATGTCGAACCCGTCAAAGCGCAGCAGGTACATGTACGGGCTGGGGTTGCTGGTGCGCAGCACCCGGTAGACGTCCAGCGGGTCGGCGTGGGTCGTCCGCTCGAAGCGCTGGGAGAGCACGATCTGGAAGCACTCACCGGCCCTGATCGCCTCCTTGGCCGCGTCCACCGCCTTCGGGTAGCCGCCGTCGGGCGTACGGCAGAGCACCTCGCCGGCCGGCGGTCGCTCGACCGTGGAGATCATCGGCGGGATGGGCCGGGACAGCGCCGTGGTCATCGCATCCAACCGGCCCACCGCGTGGTGGTAGGCGGCGGCGACCTGCGAGGCGCGGTCCGGTGCGTCCAATGGCGGCAGCACCGCGTTGGCGACCAGGATCGCTGAGCCGTCGTAGTGGTCGAGCACCACCAGGTCGGTGGCGAGCATCATGCCCAGCTCCGGGACGCCCAGGTCGTCCTCGGTCAGCTCAGGCAACCGCTCGAAGCGCCGGATCAGGTCGTAGCCGAGGTAGCCGACCATGCCACCGGTCAGCGGCGGCAGACCGTCGGACGGGTCCCCGACCGGGCCGGCCAGCGCCGCCACCGTCTCCCGCAGCATCCGCACCGGGTCACCCTCGGTGCTCAGCCCGGCCGGCGGCTGGCCGAGCCAGGTCGCCACGCCGTCGCGCGCAATCAGGGTGGCGCTGCTGCGTACGCCGATGAACGAGTACCGCGACCAGGCCATGCCGGCCGAGCCCACACCCTGCTCGGCCGATTCCAACAGGAACGTGCCCGGTCCACCAGCCAACTTCCGGTAGACCCCGACCGGGGTCTCCGCGTCGGCCAGCAGCCGCCGGGTGACCGGTACCACCCGCCAGTCGGCGGCCAGCTCGGTGAAGGTGGCCAGGTCGGGGCTGACGGTGCCGTCGGTCATGGCAGTGCCTCCGGAGTAGAGACGGGCAGCTCGGTGAAGAAGCAGGTCCGGTGGCCGGTGTGGCAGGCCGCGCCGACCTGGTCCACGCTCACCAGCAGCGCGTCCCCGTCGCAGTCCAGGGCGACCGACCGCACGTACTGGTGGTGCCCGGAGGTGGCGCCCTTGACCCAGTATTCGCGGCGGCTGCGCGACCAGTAGGTGGCCCGGCCGGTGGTGAGGGTGCGGTGCAACGCCTCGTCGTCCATCCAGGCGACCATCAGCACCTCACCGGAGTCGTGCGCGCGCACCACGGCGGCGACCAGACCGTCGGCGGTGCGGCGCAACTGGGCCGCGATGGCCGGGTCGAGCCGGGACGGGCGCGCCGTCGCGGGCGCGGCCAGCTCGTTCGGATCGCTGGGAACGCCGGTCACCGGCGGATCAGGTACGGGCACAGTCACGAATTCTCCCGCACGCGGCGCGGGCACCGCCGACCGCTCCCGCCCCTGCTGCGGCGAAGACCCCGAGAGCCAGGGCTGCGACGAGGGCTGAGGCTGCGACGAGGGCCCGGACTGCGACAGGGGTCCGGACTGCGACGAGGGCCCGGCTGGCCGGGCCAGCTGGGCGACGTAGCGGTCCAGCCGGCCGTCGACCAGGGCGGCGGCCAGGTCCGCGCCGGCCCTGTCGGCGATCTCCTCGGCGTACGGCCTGATCAACGGCAGCGTGCCGGCGACCAGCCGTACGGCGGCGGCCCAGAGCTGCCCGGTCGCGCCCGGGCGCAGCCCGAGGCAGAGCACCATGTCGGTCCGGTAGCCGGGTGGCGCCACCGGCAGTTCCAGGGCCGCCGCGAAGGCCGCCCGGCGGGAGTGGACCCGCACGGACGGGTTGGCCGGCCGCAGGACCGAGGGGCAGAGCCGCGCCAGGTCGGCGACGGCGAGCCGGACCCCGAGACGGTCGCTGGCCGCGCGGGCGGCGGCGGCCTTACCCAGCGTGGCGATCATCTCTTCCAGTCGGGGCGGCTCGGCGGGCTGGCAGAGCACCGGCAGGTCGATCCGGGGCCGCCAGTGCGGGTCGGCCCAGAGCAGCCGTGCCGGCGCGGTGACCGGCAGCCCGAAGGCCCAGTCGGCCGGTTCGCCCAGACGGTGCACCCAGGACCGGATGTCCCGGGCGGCCACCGATACGTGAGTGACCTGGCCTGCGGACTCGTCCAGGTAGGCCCGGCGGGCCGCGTACGGGGCACCGCCGACCAACACGTCGAGGTCGACGTCGCTGTGCGCGGTGGCGGCGCGGCGGGCGTGGCTGCCGCGCAACAGGATGCCGACCACCGGCCGCTCAGCGGCCTGCCGCAACCGCACGGCCCAATCCTCAAGAAAACCGCTATCCGGTAACGGAGCGTGACCCACCGCGCCATCGTGCCGTACGTCCGATCGGCGCGCAATGCCCGTTGGCGGACTTCCTGTCCGGCCCGGAGCCTACTGCCCGTTCTCACGCTCCGCGCGACGGTTGGGCCGGACGTCGGCGCGGGCGTTGCGCCCGGCGCGGGATTTCATCTAGCGTTGAGTTCAACAGGTGATGAGTTTCTGTGGAGGTGCGTGATGGACGATGCGATAGCCGTCCGAGACCTGGTCGTGGACCGGGGTGGGCGGCGGGTGCTGGACAGCATCAGCTGCCGGGTCCCGCGCGGCGCGGTCACCGGGCTGCTCGGCCCCAGTGGCAGTGGCAAGACCACGTTCATGCGGGCGGTGGTCGGGGTGCAGCTGGTCAGTGGCGGGACGGTCACCGTGCTCGGTCAACCGGCGGGCACTCCCGCGCTGCGGCACCGGGTGGGCTACCTGACCCAGGCACCGAGCGTCTACGCCGACCTGACCGTCCGGGAGAACGCCCGCTACTTCGCGGCCCTGTACGGGCGAGGGCGCGCCGAGGCCGACCGGGCGATCAGTGACGTCGGGCTGGCCGAGGCCGCCGGTCAACTGGTCGGCACCCTCTCCGGTGGTCAACGCAGCCGAGCCTCGCTGGCGTGTGCCCTGGTCGGGGAGCCCGAGCTGGTCATCCTCGACGAGCCGACCGTCGGCCAGGACCCGGTGCTGCGGGCCGATCTGTGGGCCCGGTTCCACGCGATGGCCGCCGCCGGCACCACCCTGCTGGTGTCCAGCCACGTGATGGACGAGGCGGCACGCTGCGACCAACTGCTGCTGATCCGCCAGGGGCGGTTGATCGCCGACGACAGTCCCGCCGCGATCCGCGCCGCCGCCGGTGTGGACGACCTCGACGAGGCGTTCCTGCGGCTTATCCGGGCGGGCGAGGCCGCCTCCACCAGCACCGACGCGGCAGCCGCACGGGAGACAGCATGAACGCGCGAATTCTCGCCGCCACCACCGGGCGCATCCTCCGTCAGCTCCGGCACGACCGGCGGACCATCGCGCTGCTCGTGGTGGTGCCGGCCGTCCTGCTCACCCTGGTCTACTTCATGTACGCCGACCAACCGACCCCGCCCGGCCAACCCACCACCTTCGACCGGATCGCGCTGGTGATGCTCGGCATCTTCCCCTTCGTGATCATGTTTCTGGTGACCAGCATCGCCATGTTGCGGGAACGCACCTCGGGCACGCTGGAGCGGCTGCTCACCACGCCGCTGGGCAAGCTCGATCTGCTCTTCGGGTACGGCATCGCGTTCGGGCTGGCCGCCGCCGTGCAGGCCGCCGTCGCCGCCGCGGTGGCGTACTGGATCTTCGATCTGGAGACCGCCGGCAGCATCGGGCTGGTACTCGGGATCGCCGTGCTCGACGCCGTGCTCGGCGTCGCCCTCGGGCTGCTCTGCAGTGCCTTCGCGCGCACCGAGTTCCAAGCAGTACAGTTCCTGCCAGTCGTGGTGGTCCCCCAACTGCTGCTCTGCGGGCTGTTCGTGGCCCGTGACCAGATGGCCGGCTGGCTCCAGGCGCTCAGCGACGCCTTCCCCCTGTCGTACGCCATCGAGGCGTTGCAGGAGGTCGGCGCCCACGCCGAACCGACCGGCCGGATGTGGCGCGACGTCGCCGTGGTTCTCGGCGCGGTGGTGCTGGCGCTGGTGCTCGCGGCGGCCACCCTGCGCCGACGCAGCGGCTGACCGCCAGCGCCGGGGGGCGGCGGCCGGCGCGGCAGCCGACCCCGGCGTGGCCGGGCCGGCACGACGGGCCGAGGCGGACGAACGAAGGGCGGCGATGACGCGGCGGACCGGCCGGCGACCCGGCAACCCGGGCACCCGGGAGGCGATTCTCGACGCGGCGCGGACGGCGTTCGCCGAACGTGGTTACGACGCCGCCTCGATCCGGGGCATCGCCGGCACGGCGCAGGTCGACCCGGCGCTCGTGCACCACTACTTCGGCAGCAAGGACCAGCTCTTCCTTGCCGCGATGAACTTTCCGGTCGACCCCGGTCAGCTGGTGCCGAGGGTGCTCGCCGGCGACCGGGACGCCGTCGGTGAGCGGATGGTGCGCATCTTCCTCGGCGTCTGGGACTCCCCGGCCGGCAGCGCCGCACAGGCGTTGCTGCGCTCCGCGGTGAGCAACGAGTGGACTGCTCGACTGCTGCGCGAATTCGTCACCACCCAGGTGCTGCGTCGGGTGTTGGAGAATCTCGACGTCGACCCGGTCGAGCTACCGCTGCGGGGCTCCCTGGTGGCCACCCAGATGATCGGCCTGGCCATGATGCGGCACGTGGTGCGCCTTGAGCCGGTCGCCTCGGCGGACCCGGAAACCCTGGTGGCCGCGATCGGCCCCACGATCCAGCGCTACCTCACCGGCCCGCTGCCAACCTGACCCGACAACGCCCCGCTCAACCTCGAACACCCCCGCGATCTTGCACTTTCTGTCCCGACCAAAGGGACACACCACGCGTAACGACAACCCAAACTGCAAGATCGGCGCGAGCCTGGGGTGGGGCGCGGGTGCGGAGGGCGGGGGGCGGGGCGGTTAGTGCGGGGGGCGGGCGTTGACGGTTGGTTGTAGCGGTGGGAGCAGCTGCGGCAGGTCGGCTGGGTCGGTCACCGGGCCCGGGAAGGCCAGCCGGACCCGACGCCGGGCGCCGGGTCGGCCGAGGGCCACCACCAGCCCGTAGCGGTCGATGCGCACCACCCGGGGCGGCCCGTCCGGGGTCTGCTCGGTCAACCCGAGCTGCTGGCGCAGGTACTCCGTCACCTGGGCGCCGTGGCACTCGGCGAGGTCGGCGAGCAGCCGGGCCTCGACCGGGTGCACCGGGTCCGGCTCGGCCTCGGCGTACTCCACCGGGTCGATCCGGTGCACGACGCCGGCCCGCTCCCAGCGAACCTCGACCACCTCGAAGCGGAACAGCCGGAACCGGGTGCCCAGGTCGAGCAGGTCGCCGGTCGGCTCGACCGCGGCGAACTCGACCGCCGCGTGGCGGGCCTCGTCACCGCGCAGCTCGGCCGCCCAGCCGGACACCCAGGCGCGACCCAGGCCGGGCGCACCGGCGGCGGGCGGCAGGTCGAGCACGTCGAGCACGACAGCGACGTCGCTGCCCCCGGCGGCCGGTTGCAGGGCGGCGGCCAGGTGGCTGGCCACCGGCACCAGCAGCAGCACCCGCCCGTCCGAGTCGGTGACGTGCCGGGCGTGGTGCGGGCCCGGCCGGTGGGCCAGGTGCACGAGGCCGGGCAGGCGGCCGGCGACGAGGGTACGAACGATCTCGGCGGAGTTGGGCCGCATGGGCGCGACCTCCTTCGAAGGTTAGGCTTACCTAAGCCGGAGCCTAGAGCACCCGCCCGCCTGCGTCCACCACACCGCCGCACCTCACCGGGTCTGCTCCAGCCAGGAGGCGTAGAGCAGGCCGTACACCGAGTCGGCGTCACGAACCAGCTCGTCGTGCGGGCCGCGCTGCACCACCCGACCCCGGTCCACCACGATCACCTCGTCGGCAGCCTGCGCCGTGGAGAGCCGGTGCGCGATGGCCAGAGTGGTCCGACCCCGGGTCACCGCGTCCAGCGTCCGTTGCAGCCGCACCTCGGTCGCCGGGTCCACCGCGCTGGTCGCCTCGTCGAGCACCAGCAGGTCCGGGTCGGCCACGTACGCGCGGGCCAAAGCGACAAGCTGCCGCTCCCCGACGCTGAGCGCCTCACCGCGCTCCCCGACCGGGGTGTCCAGGCCCGCCGGCAGACCCTCCAGCCAGTCCGACAGGCCCAGCTCGGTGAATGCGGCGCTCAACTGCTCGTCGGTCAACTCTGGACGGGCGAACCGAACGTTGTCCCCCACCGTCGCGTCGAAGAGGAACCCGTCCTGCGGCACCATCACCACACGGGAGCGCAGCGAGCCGAACCGGACGTCGGTCAGCGGCACCCCGGACAACAGCACCGCCCCGGCCGACGGGTCCATCAGCCGGGTCAGCAACTTGGCGAACGTGGTCTTGCCGCTGCCGGTCTCACCGACCACCGCCACCCGACTCTTCGCCGGGATCTCCAGATCGATGTCGTGCAGCACCGGCGGACCACCCGGATAGGCGAACCGCACACCGGCGAACCGGATGTCCAGCGGCCCGCCCGGCAGCTCCCGCCCCTGTTCCCCCGGGTCAGCCACGTCCGGGGCGACGTCCAGCACGTCCAGCACCCGACGCCACCCGGCGATCGCGTTCTGCGCCTCGTTGAGCACCTCGGTGGCTATCTGCACCGGCTGGATGAAGAGCGTCACCAGGAAGAGGAACGCCGTCAGCTGGCCGATCGACAGCGTGCCGTCCACCCCCAGCAGCACGCCGAGCACCACCACGCCGGCCAGCGCCAACCCTGCCGCCAACTCCCCGACCGAGCTGCCCACGATGCTGATCCGGATCGCCCGCTGCTGGGCCAGTCGCTGGCTGTCGATCGCCTCGTCCAACCGTCGCTCGGTGCGCCCGGCGATCCCGTACGCCCGGATCACCGGCGCGCCCACCACGCTCTCGCCGATCGCGCCGAGCAACGTCCCGGTGCGTTGACGCACCGTCGCGTACGCGCCGCCGAGGCGACGTTGCAACTGCCGGATGACGAACACCGCCGGCAGGAACGCGGCCAGCACCACAAGTGTCAACTGCCAGGAGTACGCCAGCATGACGGCTGTGGTGACCACCAGCTGACCGAGGTTGACCAGCAGGATCACCCCGCCCCACTGGAGGAACTGGGTGATCTGGTCCACGTCGCTGGTGACCCGCGAGACCAGCGAACCGCGTCGCTCCGACTGCTGGTGCAGCATCGACAGGTCGTGCACGTGACGGAACGCGCGCGTCCGGACGTTGGCCAGCGCCGTCTCGCTGACAGTGAACAGCCGGCGCATCATCAGGTAGCCGCAGATCGTGGTGACCGTCAGGATCGCCGCGGTGACGGCCACCACCGTCCACACCACGTTCAGGTTCAGACCACCGACCAGGCCCCGGTCGATGCCCTGCTGCACGGCGACCGGCACGGCGACCCGACCCACCATGTAGACCAACGCCAGGGCCAACGTGCCGGCCAGACCGATCCGTAGCTCCGGGGAGAGCGCCAGGCCCCGACGCAGCGTCTGCCAGGTCGTCTCCTGCCGGGCCTCCGGCTCATCCTTGTTCACCGTTGACGTCACCGGGCACGCCTTTCGTTCGCGACTGCGGGGCTCCGCTTCGCTGCACTCCTCGCGCTCACCGGGCACGCCTTTCGTTCGCGACTACGGGGCTCCGCTTCGCTGCACTCCTCGCGCTCACCGGTCCACCTCGATCTCCAGGCCCGACGGCAGCGGCGCCACGTCGTCGCCGTAGGAACTTTCCTGTGCCCGCTCCACCTCGGCCTGCTCGTAGGCGGTGACCAGGTCGACGTAGCCGGGCACGGTGGCCAACAACTCGCTGTGGGTGCCCCGGGCGACCACCCGTCCCTGCTCCACGTAGATGACCTCGTCGGCGAGCGCGATGGTGGCCCGGCGGTACGCCACCACCAGGATCGACGCGGCGGGAACGCCCGACTGCGTGGTCGAGGACCGCAGCCCTGCCAGGATGGCCGCCTCCACTCGCGGGTCGACAGCGCTCGTCGCGTCGTCGAGCACCAGCAGGCGCGGTCGACCGGCCAGTGCGCGGGCCAGGGTGAGCCGCTGCCGCTGACCGCCGGAGAGCGAGGTGCCCCGCTCGCCGACCATGGTGTCCAGACCGTCGGGCAGCGCGGCGACGAAACCGTCCGCCTCGGCCAGCCGCAGCGCCGCCCAGACCACCTCGTCGTCGACACCGGGACGGTCGAGGGCGATGTTGGCGCGGACCGTGTCGTCGAAGATGAAGGGCACCTGGGCGACCAGGGCCACAGTGCCGGCCAACGACGCGGAGGTCAGCTCGCGCACGTCCACGCCGTCCAGGCTGACGGTGCCGGAGTCCGGGTCGACGAGACGCACCGCCAGCGATGCGATGGTGGACTTGCCGGCGCCGGTGGGCCCCACCAGGGCCACCGTCCGACCGGACGGCACCGTGAAGCCGACTTCGCCGAGGACCTGCGCTCCGGGCGGGTGCGCTTCGGCCGGCGGGTAGGAGTAGTGCACGTCGGTGAAGGTGAGGGTGGCCGGGCCGGCGCCGTCCGGGTCGAGCACCCGCTGCCCGTACGGCATCTCGCCGGTAGCGTCGAGCACCCGGCGCACCCGGTCCCAGCCGGCGACGCTGCGCGGCAGCTCGGCCAGCACCCAACCGATGGCCCGCACCGGGAAGGCCAGCACGGTGAAGAGGAAGGCCACGCTGACCAGCTCGGTCACGCTGATCGCGCCCTGGCGCAACCGGAACGCCCCGACCACCAGTACGGCCAGGGTGCCGAGGCTGGGCAGCGTCTCCAGCAGCGGGTCGAAGATGCCGCGCAGCCGGCCGACCGCGATCAGCGAGTCACGCAGCTCGCCGGCGCAGCCCGCGAACCGGGCGGTCTCCTGGGCCTCGCGGCCCATCGTCTTGACCACCAGGGCACCGTCGAAGCTCTCGTGGGCGATGCCACTGACCTCGGCGCGCAGGCGCTGCGCCCGGGCCTGCCGGGGGGCCATCCGCCGGGAGTAGACGACGTTGAGCGCGAACAGGGCGGGAAAGACCGCGAGCCCGACCAGGGCGAGCGCCCAGTCGGTGGCGAAGAGCGACACGATCGCGCCGACCAGCATCACCAACGTGCCGACGGCGAACGGCAGCGGCGCGATCGGGTACCAGGCCGCCTCCACGTCGGAGTTGGCGTTGGACAGCAGGGTGCCGGTGGAGTTGCGGTGGTGCCAGGACAGCGGCAGCTCCAGGTACCGACGGGTCACCCTGCGGCGGTAGGAGGCCTGGAGGCGGTACTGCATGTAGCCGGCGCCGAGCCGGCGGCCGACGATGCCCGCCACCCGCAGCACGCTGATCCCGAACAACGCGGCCGCGGCCAGCGCCAGGGCGCCGGCGCCCACCTCGCCGCGTTCGATGGCCGGAAGCGCCACCTCACCGATGACCGACCCGACGACCCGGGCGCTGACAATGATCATCCCGCCGAAGAGCACGCTGCCGACGACCGCCACCGAAAAGATCCGCGGCTGCTCACGGATCGCCTGCCGCAGGACGCCCAGCCCTCGACTGAGAACGTCCCGACTTGTCTTGCTCGCCACGCTCTCCCCCGCCGTAAGCCGCAATTATCTCCCTCATCCTTACCGCTTGGGGCCAGTGCCGCCGACCCTGACTGCATATGTCGACCATCACGTACCGGACGGCGGCGTGCCGCAGGTGCCGACCGGCGTCCGCCGCCGCGCGCCGACGGTCCACCGGGCCTACGATCGGGCCATGCCGCGGTACGCCCGAGCCGAGCGCGAGGCGCTGGCCGATCTTCTACTGGCCCTCGGGCCGGACGCCCCTACTGTCAACGAGGGCTGGGCGACCCGCGACCTCGCCGCGCATCTGGTGCTGCGGGAGCGCCGTCCGGACGCGGCGGGTGGCATCGTGCTGCCGCCGCTGCGCGGCTATTCCGAGCGGGTCCGTCGACGACTCGCCGCACGGCCCTACCCCGAGTTGGTGGCACAGGTGCGCCGACCGCCGCTGTGGAGCCCGGTCAGCAATCCGCTGACCGACGAGGTGGCCAACACGATGGAGTTCTTCATCCATCACGAGGACGTGCGGCGGGCCGGCTCCGGGTGGCAGCCGCGCGATCTGTCCACCGGCCTACAGGGCGCTCTCTGGAAACGCGCGGCCCCGATGGCCCGGCTGGCACTGCGGCGTTTTCCGGCGGACCTCTACGTGCAGGCGCCCGGCCACGGGGAGGTCTCCCTCGGTCGCGGTGGGGAGCCACTGCGCCTGGTCGGGGCCCCGGCCGAGCTGGTGCTGTTCTTCTCCGGCCGACAACGGGTGGCCCGGGTCCAGCTGAACGGCTCGGCGGAGGCGGCTCGGCGACTGCGGTCCGCCGACCTGGGAATGTGACTGCCTGTACGTAAACGGTCACCAAGCGAGTGTGGAGTTCCCCACACCCAGCGAAACATGCAGATACTTCCTCCCGTACGCTTCACCGCGCCGCTCCGCGCCGGGCGGCACGGAGTGGGGGCTCACTGTGCGGGACTTCGCGATCTCGGCGCTACGGGAGCCCCCGTTTCCCACGGGACGCCACGGGGCCACCGACCAGGTAGCGGGCGAGAGCATCGACTGGGCGCGCACGTTCGGGCTGGTCGATTCCAGCCAACGGGCGCACCGCCTGGAACGGGCCGACGCCGCCGGACTGGCCGGCCGCGCCTGCCTGGACGGCTCGGTGGAGGGCCTGCGGCTGCTCACTGACCTGATCAGCTGGCTCTTCGTCATGGACGACGCCTGCGACGAGGACGGCCTCGGTGCCGACCCGGTCCGGCTGGGGCCGGCGATCAGCACACTGCTCGACGTGCTGGACCGGTGTGGTGACCCGTACGTCGCACCGCCCGCCGTCGGGCCACTGGGTGACGCGCTGCACGACCTCTGCCGCCGGACCCGACTGTACGATCACGCCGGGCTGCTGCTGCGGTTCGTCAGCCAGATGCGCGAGTACCTGTTGGCGCTGCTCTGGGAGGCGGGCAACCGGGAGCGTGGGCGGGTACCCGAGGTGGCGGAGTACGTGCAGCTACGCCGGCACATCGGGGGCGTGCATCCCTGCCTCACCCTGACCGACCTGGCGTCGACGCGGCCCACCGGGCCGACCCAGCGCGCCAACCCGGGGCTGGTTGCCCTGGACCTGCTGGCGGTGGACCTGGTCTGCTGGTGCAACGACCTCTTCTCCTACGGCAAGGAGAGCCAGGCCGGCCCGGACGCGCACAACCTCGTCACGGTGCTCGCCCAGGGCAGCGACGCGGACGAGATGACGGCGCTCCGGAGTGCGGCACACCGGTTCAACCAGGGCTTGGCGACGTACCTGGACGCGGAGGAGGCGCTGCGGACCACCGACGACGACGGGATCCGCGACGCCCTGGCCGCTCGGCGCAACTGGGTCCGGGCCACCTACGACTGGTCAGTGGTGGCTGCCCGGTACGCCTGATCGGCCGTACCGGTTGGTGAGATGGGCCGGCCGGACGATCACCAGGGCTAGCCGATGCACGGTGACAGGCAATACTGTTCGGTAACCATCATGACGTGACGACCGTCACGCCACCACCCCCGAAGGCGGCTACAGCGATGGCTCTCGATGTACCGTACCGCTCCATCCCGGACATGTTCCTCAAGCGTGTGGCGGCCACCCCCGACCGGCACGCGTTCGCGTCCCCGAACCCCGACGACTCGGGGCCTGCCTGGCTGACCTGGGCTCAGGTCGGTCAGCGCGCCAAGGCGGTCGCCGCCGGCCTGCACGGCCTGGGCGTCGGCCAGGAGGACCCGGTCGCGATCCTCGCCAACACCCGGCTGGAGTGGGTGATCGCCGACCTCGGCATCATGTGTGCCGGCGGCGCGACCACCACCGTCTACCCGACCACCGAGCCGGCCGACGCGACGTACATCATCGCCGACTCCGGGTCGAAGGTGCTGTTCGCGGAGAACCCGGCCCAGGCGGCGAAGATCGCCGGGGCGACCCTGCCCGCGCTCACCCACGTGGTGCTTCTCGACGGCGCCGCCGACCCGGACGCCGCTGTCGCGCAGTTGACGCTCGCCGACCTGGAGGAGCGCGGCACCCAGGCGCTGGCCGCCGAGCCGGAGCTGATCGACATGCTGGTGGCCGGCATCGGCCCGGACCACCTGGCCACCTTGATCTACACCTCCGGCACCACCGGCCAGCCCAAGGGCGTCGAGCTGCTGCACGGCGGCTGGTGCTGGGAGGCGGTGGCGCAGGCGGAGGTCGGGCTGCTGCGCGACGACGACCTGCAGTACCTGTGGCTGCCGCTGGCCCACTCGTTCGGCAAGACCCTGCTCTGCGGCGCCATCCACGTCGGCCTGCCCACCTACGTCGACGGGCGGGTGGACAAGCTGGTCGAGCTTCTCTCGGTCATCCGCCCGACGCTGATGTGCGGCGCTCCCCGGGTGTTCGAGAAGGTCTACAACAAGGCAGTGACCACCGCGCAGGGCGCCGGCGGCGCGAAGGCGAAGATCTTCGGCTGGGCCGTCGGCGTCGGCAAGGAGAAGATCGCCCTGGAGCAGGCCGGCAAGCCGGTGCCGGCCGGGTTGAAGGTGCGCTACGGGCTGGCCGAGAAGCTGGTGTTCAGCAAGCTCCAGGCCCGTCTGGGCGGCCGGATGCGGGTGCTGGTGTCCGGTGCCGCGCCGCTCAGCCCGGAGATCGCCACCTTCTTCGCCGCCGCGAACCTGCCGATCTCCGAGGGCTACGGCCTGACCGAGACCAGCGCGGGCAACTTCGTCAACCCGCCGGCCGGGCTGCGGATCGGCACCGTGGGCCGGGCCATGGGCGACCTGGAGTGCAAGATCGACACCGACGGGGAGATCCTGGTGCGGGGTCGGCCGGTGATGCGCGGCTACCACAACCTGCCGGAGGAGACCGCCGCCTCGTTCACCGAGGACGGCTTCTTCCGTACCGGTGACATCGGCACCCTGGACGAGCAGGGCTACCTCCGCATCACCGACCGCAAGAAGGACCTGGTCAAGACCTCGGGCGGCAAGTACATCGCCCCGTCGCACATCGAGGGCATGTTCAAGGCCATCTGCCCGTACACCTCGCAGGCAGTCGTTGTGGGTCAGGCCCGCAACTTCTGCACGATGCTCGTCACCCTGGACCCGGACGCCATCCGGGGCTGGGTCGCCGGCGGCCCGCTGGAGGGGCGCAGCTACACCGAGATCGTCGCGTCGGCTGAGGCCCAGACGATGGTCGAGGAGTACGTCGCCCAGCTCAACTCCAAGCTCAACCGCTGGGAGACCATCAAGAAGGTGGCCATTCTCCCGCGCGACCTGACGATCGAGGACGGCGAGATCACCCCGTCGTTGAAGATCAAGCGGCGTGGGGTGGAGAGCAACTTCGCCACCGAGATCGACAAGATGTACGCCGGCACCCTCGCCGAACTCTGAGCCGACAGTGGGTCCCGTGCCGGCCGGCGAGCCGGCACGGGACCTCACAGGTGGTGGCCCCGCCACCTGGTGTGTTCCTCCTCCGCGGCGAGCTGCTCCTCGAACGCCATCTGCCGGACCCCGGCCCGGCGCCGGGAGTCGACAACCGTCTGCGCCGCCACCGCCACCGCCGCGGCGAGGGCCAACATGGCCAAGGCGATCAGCTCGGGTAGCGACCCGGCAGCCGGCACCAGCGCAATCAGCAGCAGGATCCCGCCGATCGTGGGCCAGCGGGGGGCGCCGAGCATCCGCCGGCCGAGCACGATGAGCGCGAGCAGGTAGAGCGCGACCCCACCGTAGAGCGCCAGCAGGTCGAAGCTCGGCAGCGGAACGCCCCAGCTCGGTGTGGTGGGATCGGCGCCTTCGTGGATCAGCCCCTTGAGCCCGAGCGCGAACAGGATGACGCCGGCGATGACCGGCAGGTGCAGGTAGCTGTAGGCGTTCCGGGCCAGGATGGCGCGCGCGTCCGGGTCGCGGGTGCGGTGCAGGGTCTGTTCCATGCCGAGCGCCAGGGTGTCGAAGTACGCCCACCACATCGCGGCGGCCACCGCGATGCCGAGCACCGCGGCGATCAGCACCGGCCAGGTCAGCGGTAGACCAGTGGTTTCGCTGGGACTGAACCCGAGTGCGATGATGGCCTCGCCGAGGGCGATCAGGACGATCTGACCGTGCCGCTCCGCCCAGTGCCCGGCGGAGAGCACTGTCCACCCGGTGCCCCGCAGCGCGAGGCCGGCCCCGTACTCCACGCCGAGGGCCGCGAGCCAGCACAGCAGGCGGGCCACCGACTCGGCTGTTCCGTCGAAGAGCCGCTGCGGCAGCAGCCCGGCGACCACGATGAGGGCCGTGGCCACGATCGCCGGCAGGGCGAGCAGCTGCCAGCGTCGACGCACGTCGCGGTTCCGGCGGCCGATCCACAGGAAGATCACACTCTCGCTCACCCGGACGAGGAAGTAGCAGGTCGCGAAGACCAGCGGACCGAACAGCCCACCGGGACGGTCGGTGAACGCCTTCGGCAGACTCAGCGCCAGCACGAAGGCGGCGGCGATGGTGACGAAGCCGACCGCCGGGACGATCCCCTGGTCGGTACGGATCAGGTTGCCCAGCAGTGCGAACGCCGACCAGCACCACCAGAGCAGGGCCAGCAGCACCAGGCACTGGACCAGGCCACGGGCGGTCGGATTGCCGGCGGTGGCCGTGGTGACGTGCAGGAACGCGAAGACGAAGACCAGGTCGTAGAAGAGTTCCAGCGGGGTCGCCCGCGAGCCCGGCGCACTGCGGCGGACCCCGCGTGTCCCGCTGTCCTGGCCCACCAGGGGAGTCTGGCAGCCGAGCTGGGGCGGATGGCGCATTCCCGGCATAACGGTGCCAGCGGATGCCGCTGGTGGTTCGGCGCTGGCTCAGGCGATGACAGACGGCTCGCGCCACCGCTGGCGGCCGGCCCGGTCCAGGTCGTAGCGGATCGCCGCGAGACGCCCGACGGCCTCCACGAGGTCCGCGGCGGGCAGGGTGAAGGGCAGCCGCAGGAACCGCTCCATGGTGCCGTCCAGCCCGAACCGGGGGCCAGGGGCCAGCCGTACGCCGACCTCCTCCGCGGCCCGGGCCAGCGCGCTCGAGACCGGGCCGTCCAACTCGGCCCACAGCGTCACGCCACCCCGCGGCACGGTGACCCGCCACTCCGGCAGTTGGTGCGCCAGCGCGCCGAGCAGGGCGTCCCGCTGGACGGCCAACTGGACGCGGCGGTCGGCGACGATGGCCTCGGCGTGGGCGAGCAGGTGCACCGCGACCAGTTGGTCCAACACCGGGCTGGCCATGTCGACCCCGACCCGCACGGCGGCCAGCCGCTGCACCTGCGGCGCGGACGCGCGCACCCAGCCGATCCGCAGGCCACCCCAGTAGGGCTTGCTCATCCCGCCGATGCTGATCACCCGGCTGTGCCGGTCGTAGGTGGCGACCGGGGGTGGCACCTCGGTGCCGTCCATCGACAGGTCCACGAAGGACTCGTCGATGATCAGATCGGTGCCGACCGCGTGCGCGGCGGCCACCACGCGCTCGCGCAGCGAGGCGGGCATCAGGTGACCAGTCGGGTTCTGGAACTCGGGAATCAGGTAGGCGAGCTTGGGCCGGGTCTGTCGGAGAGTGCCCAGCAGCAGGTCGGGCTCCCAGCCGGCGTCGGCGGCCAGCCCGTGGGTGCTGATCCGGGCCCGACGGCCGGCCAGAGCGGCGAGGGCGTTGGGGTAGGTCGGGGACTCGACCAGCACGGTGCCGCCCGGGGTCAGGGCGAGCCGCAGCACCAGATCCAGTGCGTGCTGGGTGCCGCTGGTGACCATGATCTGGTCGGGCGAGGTGGGCAGACCCCGGGCGGTGTACGCGTCGGCCACCGCCTCGCGCAGCTCGATGACACCGGTCGGGTGGTAACCGGCCCCGCTCAGGTAGCGGGGCAGGTCCTCGGCGGCGGCCCGCGCGGCCGAGAGCAGTTGCGGCGGTGCGGCCAGCGCGGCGACGCCGAGGTCGAGCATCTCCCGGTCGTCCAGCGGGGTCCACAGGCCGGTGCTGGCCACCCGGTGGTTGCCGGGCAGCATCGTCCAACTGCCGGCGCCCCGCCGGCTGGCCAGGTGCCCGGTCTCGCGTAGCTGCCGGTAGGCGGCGGTCACCGTGGTCCGGCTGATCCGCAGCGCCTCGGCCAGCTCCCGTTCGGCCGGGAGGCGGACGCCCAGCGGCAGCCGGCCGTCGGCGAGGAGCCCGCGCACCGAGCCGGCCAGCGCGGCGTAGTCGGGGCTGCGGCGGCGGCCCGGCAGGGCATGCCACTGCCCGAGCAGACGGGCCAATTGGACACCGCGAACCTGCCCGCTCATAGCCACTCCTCGAATATTGGCATCTTCCTCGACGAGGATTGGCACCTAGGGTGGCACGCATGGCACTGCTTGGCAATCTGCGGCACCGGCCGGTTCGACGGTTGGTCCAGCTCTACCTCGGGCTCATTGTCTACGGCGTCAGCATGGCCCTGATGATCCGCTCCGGCCTGGGCCTCGACCCGTGGGACGTGTTCCACCAGGGGCTCTCCAAGCGGACCGGGCTCTCCTTCGGCACTGTCACCATCGCCGTCGGTGCGCTGGTCCTGCTGCTCTGGATCCCGCTGCGGCAGCGCCCCGGCCTCGGCACGGTCAGCAACGTCGTGGTGATCGGCCTGGTCGTGGACGCCACACTGGTCCTGCTGCCCGCGGGCGGGCCGCTCGGCGTCCGGATCGCGATGCTGGTCAGCGGGATCGTCGCCAACGGCGCCGCCACCGCTCTCTACCTCGGCGCCCGGTTGGGCCCCGGCCCCCGCGACGGTCTGATGACCGGGTACGTGGCCCGCCGACCCGGCCTGTCGATCCGACTGGTGCGTACCGTCATCGAGGTCACAGTGCTGGCGCTGGGCTGGCTGCTCGGCGGCACCGTCGGTCTGGGGACCGTCGCGTACGCACTGGCCATCGGTCCGTTGGCCCAGTTCTTCATCCCGCTGTTCGCCGTGCCGGAGGCCGCCGCACCGGTCACTGTCGCGCCCCCGCCGGGCGACTCCGCGCCGGCCGCCCCGGCCGGCTGAACCCTCACCGACCGTCCGCAAACCGGTACGTGGGGGTGGTACCGCGCACCGGTTCGCGGGTGGGTGTTCCCTTCCGCGACGCGCGCCGTCATCATCTGTGCATGGGGGAGAACGGTTGGCGCTGGAACGACGCCTGGATCTTCGTGTCGCTCGTCATCGCGAGCGGCGCCGGACGGCACCGTCGGTCGGCGACAAGCCGGCGGCCGGAGGGCGTCCGCCTGACCGACGTGCTCTCCACAGCCGACCACCTCAACCATGCGATTCCGCAGCGACACGAGGTGGAGGCCGCGGTCCAGCGGCTGGTCGGCGCCGGGCTGGTCAGCGTCGCCGACGGCTGGTTCCGGATCACCGCCGAGGGTGAGCAGCTGTGGCGTACCCGCCCCCGTGCGGGTGTAGCGACCACAGTGGACACCGTGCAGGGTGTGTTGACCCGCCGGCACGCGCCCGGCAGCGCGGACTGGATCCTGGACGAGGCCGACCACGCGGCCGCCGTCCAGGAGTACGCGGTCCGTTCGATTCCCACCCCGCGTCGGTCACCGGAGGGGCACTCCGGCGAGCGCTGAGCTGCTCAGCGCACCGGGTGGCCGCCGAGGCGCAGCGCGTCCTTGACCTCGGCGACGGTCAGCTCTCCGAAGTGGAAGACGCTGGCGGCGAGCACCGCGTCCGCGCCGGCGCCGATCGCCGGCGGAAAGTGGGCCACCTCACCGGCGCCCCCGCTGGCCACCACCGGCACGTCCACCACCGCGCGCACCGCGGCGATCAGTTCCAGGTCGAAGCCCGCCTTGGTGCCGTCGGCGTCCATCGAGTTGAGCAGGATCTCCCCCGCGCCCAACTCGGCGCCCCGGTGCGCCCACCACACGGCGTCGATGCCGGTGCCACGCCGACCCCCGTGGGTGGTGACCTCGAAGCCGCTGGGCGTGCCGCCGTTCGGCGACCGCCGCACGTCGAGGGAGAGCACGAGCACCTGCCTGCCGAACCGGTCGGCGATCTCGGCGAGCAGCTCCGGACGGGCGATGGCGGCGGTGTTCACGCCGACCTTGTCCGCACCGGCGCGCAGCAGCGTGTCCACGTCGGCGACCTGCCGGACGCCGCCGCCGACGGTCAGCGGGATGAACACCGACTCGGCGGTGCGGCGCACCACGTCGAGCATGGTGCCCCGGTCGCTGGAGGACGCCGTGACGTCGAGGAAGGTCAACTCGTCCGCGCCGGCACGGTCGTACGCGGCGGCCAGCTCCACCGGGTCGCCGGCGTCACGCAGGTCGAGGAAGTTGACCCCCTTGACCACCCGCCCGGCGTCCACGTCGAGACAGGGGATCACCCGTACCGCCACCGTCATGCCGCGAGCCTATCCTCCGCACGCGGCACGGCGGGGGGGCCCCGCGGGGGGACCCCCCCCCCCGAGGGCTTGGGGACAACACCCCCAGCCAAGTTACCGAGGTGTTGGGGCCCCCCAG